>DVNP01000214.1 GCA_018714285.1 Candidatus Caccomorpha excrementavium
CCGATTAACGGTTCGAATGCCTCACGATATTTGGGATTGCCGGTAACAGAGAGAGCCCCCATACTCCTGCCGTGAAAAGAATGGTTCATGGATATAATCTCCGAATCCGCCCTTCCATGCTTCATAAAATAATACTTCCTGGCCAGCTTGACCGCGCCTTCAATCGCTTCGGTTCCGCTGTTGGTAAAGAAGACCCGATCCATTCCCGATGCCTTCGCGAGCTTTTCAGCCGCGAACACAGCAGGCTCATTATAGAAATAATTGGAGGTATGTATGAGCTTGTCAATCTGCTTCTTTAACGCGTCGTTGTATTCCTTATTGTTATAGCCGAGCGCGAATACGGCAATCCCCGCTCCGAAGTCCAGATATTTCCTTCCGTCGGTATCATACAGATACACGCCGTCCCCATGGTCAAGAACGATCTGATACCGGCTGTATGTATGCATCAGTACCTGCTCTGCCTTATTGATTAAACTGAGCCTGTCCATTTTCCAACCCTTCCTTTCCTCATGCTCTATTACGTGTAACCCGGCCTTATTCCGGCTTCTCGTTCTCAATCAGATCGCTTTCATCACTGACAATCGCGGTTCCGATACCCTTGCTGGTGAAGAACTCCAGCAACAGGCAGTGCTGCATGCGTCCGTCAAGGATATGGACTCTTGACACGCCGCCCTTCACCGCGTCAATACAGTTTGTCAGCTTCGGAAGCATACCGCCCCCGATAAATCCTTCTCCGATCAGCTCCTCTGCCTTGTGAACCGTCAGAATCGAAATCAGCGTACTCTTATCCGACGGATCGGAGCAGACGCCCTCAATATCGGTGAGGAATGCCAGCTTCTCGGCTCCTACCGCCATGGCGACCGCGCATGCCGCATCATCCGCGTTAATGTTGTATGCCTGGAAATTCTCATCCATTCCGATCGGCGCAATAACAGGGATAAAATTATTGCTAATCAAAGTATTAATCAACTCTGTATTTATATGTGTGATATTTCCGACATATCCAATATCCTCTCCGTTCGAGGCATACCGCTTTTCCACCATAATGGTGCCGCCGTCCTTGCCGCAGATTCCAGCCGCTTTCACGCCAAGCTGTTCAATCATCTGAACCAGATTCTTATTCACCTTATTCAGCACCATCTCCGCAACCTCAAGCGTTTCGGCATCCGTAACCCGCAGGCCCTGAACGAACCGGCTCTCATGGCCCATGTAACCGACCCATTTGCTGATCTCCTTGCCGCCTCCGTGTACAATGATCGGCTGCATCCCGACAAGCTTCAGCAGCGCGACATCCTTAATTACATTCATCTGCAGCTCGGGATCCAGCATGGCGCTCCCGCCGTATTTTACCACAACCTTTTTATTATTGAATCTTCTGATGTACGGCAGCGCCTCTATCAGAGTCTCCGCCTTAATCATAATTTTATTCAGATTCATGTTCCTTCCTCCTGTATCTTATGAACGATAATCCGCGTTAATCTTAACATAATCATAGGTCAGATCACAGCCCCATGCCGTTGCCTCACAGTCTCCCTGCTTCATATCGGCAATTGCCGTAACCTCGCTCTCCGAGAGCACTTTCGTTGCGAACTCCTCGGAATAATCCGTTGCCATACCGTTTTCAACCAGCTTAACGGTACCCGCAGCGCTCTGAATCGTCAGATCAACTCTGTACGGGTCGAATTCCACTCCGGAATATCCCATCGCGCACAGAATTCTTCCCCAGTTCGCGTCATTGCCGTATACCGCCGTCTTCACCAGATTGGAAGTAATAACGGACTTGGCCGCAATCACCGCCTCCTCTTTTGTACGCGCTCCCTTTACCACGGCTTCGAACAACTTGCTCGCGCCCTCGCCGTCCGCCGCCATTTTCTTTGCAAGCGTTGTCATAACGGTTCCGAGCGCCTTCACGAACTCCTCATATCCGGCATCCTTCTTTGTAATCGGCTCATTTCCCGCCTGCCCGTTCGCAAGCACAATGCAGGAATCATTCGTCGAGGTATCCCTGTCCACGGATATCATATTGAAGGAATCCTTCACACAGCCGGATACGGCCTCCTGAAGCAGTTCTTTGTCAATCGCCGCATCCGTCGTAATCACCGACAGCATCGTCGCCATGTTGGGATGAATCATTCCCGATCCCTTTGCCATTCCTCCGATCGTTACCTTCTCTCCTCCGATCGTAATCCATACCGCGCATTCCTTCGGCTGCGTATCCGTCGTCATAATGGCGCATGCCGCATCATGCCCTGCCTTCAGGGTACCGGCAAGCGCTCCGGCAAGAAGCGCCGTTCCCCGTCTGACTGCATCCATCGGAAGTCTGGCGCCGATCACGCCCGTTGATGCGGTCAGCACCTCATCTGCAGTCACTCCGCTCCCAAGCGTCTTCGCGCATTCTTCTGCCATCTCTTTGTTGTCCTCTTCCCCGGGCAGCCCCGTGCAGGCATTCGCAACGCCGCTGTTTAAAACCACAGCCCTGACATATCCGCCCTTCGCAAGCAGCTCCATATCCCGGCGTACCGGAGCCGCCTTCACCACATTGGTTGTAAAGGTTCCTGCCATTATACAGGGAAATGCGCTGTATACCAGCGCCATATCCGGCTTTTCCTTTTTCTTCTTAATTCCTGCGCACGCGCCCGCCGCACAGTAACCCTTCGCGGCCGTTACGCCGCCGTTCTCTATAATATGCATGAAAATTCTCCTTTTTTGCGGTATTCTCTTTCTCCTGCTATATCTAAGCGCCGGTCACGGCACCATGGGAACCAGTTCAAGCCCCTCGCATTCCGGCAGCCCGAACATCAGGTTCATATTCTGCACCGCCTGTCCTGCCGCTCCCTTCACCAGATTGTCCATTGCACCCATCATAACTACCCGGTTTGTCCTCTCGTCAATCCGGAAGTTCACGTCCACATAATTGCTGCCCTCCACGAACCGGGTCTCCGGACAGATATTTCTCTCCAGTACACGGACAAACCTCTCGCCGGCATAATAGTGATCATACACCGCCTTCAGCTCCTCATAATCCGCCCGTTTGGAAAGCGACGCATACGCGGTAACCAGAATTCCCCGGTTCATCGGAACCAGATGAGGGGTAAAGCTTAAAATAACCGGGCTCCCCGCCGCAATGGAAAGCTGCTCTTCGATCTCCGGCGTATGTCTGTGAGTCGTTACGCCATAGGCCTTGATATTCTCGTTCACCTCGCAGTAGAGATTATCAACCTTCGCGCCTCTTCCCGCTCCGGAGGTTCCCGACTTGGCATCAATAATCAGCGTGGATAAATCAAGATATCCTTCTTTAACCAGCGGATAGACCGACAGCACCGAACAGGTCGGATAACAGCCGGGATTCGCAATCAGTCTGGCATCCTTTATCTTCTCCCGGTTCACTTCACACAGTCCGTAGACCGCTTCTTTGATAAACTGCGGGCTTTTATGCTCCATATTGTACCATTTCTCATATACGGCAACATCCTTAATCCGAAAATCCGCGCTCAAATCAATAATCCTGGACCGGCCAAGGATATCTTCGCTGACAGCGGATGCCAGAAAGCCCTGCGGAGTCGCGGTGAAAATTACATCCGCCCGTTTGCTTAGCTCTTCCATATTATCATCCATACAGGCCGCATCCACCAGCTCGAACATATTACGGTATACATCCGCATACCGCTTATCAATATAGCTTCTCGAACCATACCATACAATTTCGGCATCCTTATGACCGAGAAGAATCCTGACCAGCTCCTGTCCCGCATAGCCGGTCGAACCGATTATTCCAACCTTAATCATATTCTCTTTCCCTTCCTTCCGCCGTCTTTGCGGCATTCCCGTACTCCTGTCTTCCGGAATCTAAAATGTTTTATAATTATACATCTGAACTAAAATTTATGCAAGCTATATTTCAAATAATTTCCGGCCTGTCTTCAAATCAATTCCGGCCTTTAAGACCTCCTGATACAGTCTTGATACAGGAAGCCCGACAATATTATCATAATTGCCCTCTATCCTGTCAATATACAGCGCAAACTTCCCCTGTATGGCATAAGCCCCCGCCTTATCAAGCGGCTCTTCGCCGGCGGCGTATTCTTCTATCTGGCTTTCGGTCATCGGGCAAACCGTTACGGTACTTTTTTCGGCGAACGAGATAAGAGACTTCTCCCCTCCTTCCTGAAGTATCACGGCGCACACGCCGGTATATACCTCGTGAACGCCTCCCGCGATTTCACGCAGCATCTGCGCGGCCCGTTCCTGATTTTCCGGCTTCCCGAGAATTCTGTTTCCCTTTGCCACCACGGTATCCGCGCCGATTACAACAGCGGGCGCCTGCGCTCTGTCTGCCGCTTCAAGCGCCTTTTGCCTTGACAGTCTTTCGACAAGCCGTCCCGGAGTCTCCCCCTCAATCCGCGTCTCCTCTGCCCCGCTCACGCACACGGTGAAAGGAATTCCTACCCTTTCCAGAATCTCACGGCGTCTGGGCGAACCGGAGGCCAATATAATCCGATACATAATTCCCTCTTTTCTGCGCTGCTTTCTTCATTAAGAACTGCCGGCGCAGCGCGGCCGCCGGTCCCCGTAATCTGCCCTATTATCATAGCGGATTTCTTCTCGTCACGCAAGAGATCCCCATCATATTTTCCGCATTTTATTCTTGCGTTTCAGGGTGATTTGTTGTATAGTAACAAAAACGGAAGAACCCGGCCTTCTTTTTCTGTAAAAAAGGGCATCCGAAATGGAAGCCGGGATTCGAAATTTCTGCTTGCATATAGTTTCAGAACGATGTATATTTATAAGCAGATACCGTGGGTTTTAAGCAGCCTGTGTCTGACGAGGGCCCCGGACCTAATGATACAATGCGCAGTCTGAATGCGCGGAATGGAGGATACCTATGGAAAAAGAAAAAGTAATTCTGGCCTACTCCGGCGGGCTTGATACCACGGCAATTATTCCGTGGTTAAAGGAACATTATGATTATGAGGTTATATGCTGCTGCATCAATGTGGGACAGGGCAATGAGCTGGACGGACTTGAGGAAAGGGCGAAGCTCTCCGGCGCCTCCAAGCTCTATATCATGGATGTTGTGGACGAGTTCGCGGATGATTATATTATGCCCTGCGTGAAGGCGGGCGCCGTATATGAGAACAAGTATCTGCTCGGAACCTCTATGGCGCGTCCTCTGATTGCCAAGGTTCTCGTCGATGTTGCCCGGAAGGAAGGCGCGACTGCCATCTGCCACGGAGCGACCGGCAAGGGCAATGATCAGGTTCGCTTTGAGCTTGGAATTAAGGCTCTGGCTCCGGATCTTAAGATTATCGCTCCCTGGAGATGCACGGATACCTGGAAGATGCAGTCCCGCGAAGATGAGATCGAATACTGCAGGCAGCACGGAATTAACCTTCCTTTCTCCGCCGACAGCAGCTACAGCCGCGACAGGAACCTCTGGCATATCAGCCATGAGGGTCTTGAGCTTGAGGATCCGGCCTGCGCGCCGAATTACGATCACCTGCTTGTACTCGGCGTAACCCCTGAGAAGGCTCCCGACGAACCCACGGAGGTATCTCTCCGTTTTGAGAAGGGCGTACCGGTTGCCCTGAACGGCAGGGAGATGAAAGTGTCCGAGATTATTGCCGGATTAAACGAGCTGGGCGGAAAGAACGGCATCGGTATCGTTGATATTGTCGAGAACCGGGTTGTCGGCATGAAGTCACGCGGCGTATATGAGACCCCAGGCGGAACCATCTTAATGGAAGCGCATACTCAGCTGGAAGAGCTGATCCTCGACCGCGCCACCCTCTCCTGCAAGAAGGAGATCGCGAACCGCTTTGCAGACGTCGTATATGAAGGAAAGTGGTTCACTCCTCTTCGCGAAGCGCTTCAGGCATTCGTAGAAGTTACGCAGCAGTATGTAACCGGCGAGGCAAAGATGAAGCTCTACAAGGGCAATATCATCAAGCAGGGGACAACCTCTCCTTATTCCTTATACAACGAAAGCATCGCATCCTTTACAACCGGCGATCTGTATGATCATCACGACGCGGAAGGCTTTATTAATCTTTTCGGCCTGTCTCTGAAGGTAAGAGCAATGAAGATGGCGGAAGTCGAGAAGAACAAAGAATCCGAAACGAACCAATAATGACGAAAGCCCGGGAAGAAGGCCTTCCCGGGCTTACCTGCATAAGATAGGAGGCTTACCATGAATATTCACCAGTTTTTCCCCGTTCACAGCAATCTGAAGCCCGGCGATCTTCCGTCTCTGATTATTCCGCTTCTGATTTATCTGGTAGCGGCTGCCGTTGTGAATCTGATCATCGGAACCCTGCTTGGAGCGATTCCTCTGATCGGCCTGATCTTCCGTGTTGTGAACGGATTATTCGGGTTATACTGCTGTGTGGGAATCATTCTTTCCCTGCTTTTGTATTTCAATGTAATCTCCAAATAAACACATGCGTTCCGATATTCTTGTTATTACAGGCGGAAGCGGGTTCCTGGGCTCAAGGCTTGCAGAAGGCCTGAAGAACCGCTTCCGTATTGTCTTTGCGCCTAGAGATCTGATTGATTCTGCCCCGGAACTGGAGCTTGAGCAATTTCTCCGGCTTCACCGTCCGGACGCTGTCATTCACTGCGCCGCCCTGTCGGATACCGGACGCTGTGAAGCAAACCCCGAAGAATCCTTCCGGGTCAATGTCAGGCTTCCGGAAAGACTTGCCCGGGCCTGTTCGGATACCGGGATCCGCCTGGTTACAATGAGTTCAGACCAGGTATATTACGGCGTCCGCACATCAGAACCCTCCGCAGAGGAAGAAAGCCTGACG
>DVNP01000215.1 GCA_018714285.1 Candidatus Caccomorpha excrementavium
TTTCTCTTTTCGATTCTCTTATCACTATTTTAATGCATCCGCAGCAGAATGTACAGCAGAAATTGCAGCAGGCCGGTTCCTGCGCTTGCGAAACCCGGCCTGCTATGTTAATCTGAAAAGAAAAGAGAACATTGAAATGGAGGGATTGCATGGAGCTTTTATCCGGTACCAGGCTTGGACAGATCGAGATCCTGCCCCAGACAGAGAGCCTCTACCATTACACAACAGCCAAGGCTTTGATGAATATTGTCAGTACGAATGAATTCTGGGTCACACATGCCAATTTTTTGAATGATTATTCGGAGATTAATTATATTGAAGAGGTTGCCAGAGAAGCCGTACACATGCTGATACCGGACAGCCGGACAGCCGAAGAATTCGGCGGCAGCCTGATTGAACAGTTTTGCAAAATCCGGGAGGGCTTCCATCAGATGTATCTGCTCTCCTTCTCTACGCTTGCAGATTCTCTGATTTTGTGGTCCGAATTCTCAGGCGGCTTCGGATACTGCATGGAACTGTGTGTCGGAGATCTCCGCAGACATCTCCATGTACAGGGAGAATCCTTCCGTTATTACTCGGAAGGACGCGTCGTATATGACCGGAGCAGACAGGCTGCCATCATTCGGGATGAGATTCTGTATCCGTGGATGCCGAAAGGCAATCTCTCCTCCCAATCCGAAGAAGTCCGTCAGGTTCTTCCTGCCATGGCGATGAGCCTGTATGAGTACGCTCCGTTTTTTAAAAGAGCCGCCTTTCAAAATGAAGAGGAATACCGGTTCATCTTCTACTGCGCGGAGGACTCGGCCGGAACCCCGGACTTCTGTTCCTTCCGTGAGAAGGACGGGAACATTATTCCCTTCGTAAAGATCAATCTGAAGCTCGATTACAAAACCAAGCTTCCCATCCGGAGCATTGTAGCAGGTCCGAAGAATAAGAGCGACCTTGCGATCAGGGGCGCTCAGTATCTTCTGGCCTGCCATGGGTACGGAGAAACAACGATTAAAAAATCCGGACTGACTCTGCGCTATTAGCATGTCGATTCGGGGCGCAAAGGCTTCCTGCGCGCCCGAATCTCACTTCCAGAAGACCACAACCGCCTTGAACAAATCGCCGTCCACCAGAATCTCAAACGTTCCGCCCTGTAGCTCCGTAAAGCTTTTCACAATGGCAAGCCCGAGTCCGGAGCCTTCGGTATTCCTCGACTTGTCGCCTCTTACAAACCGCTCCGTAATCTCCGTAGTATCAAAGTCCATCTCTGCCGCGGATACATTCTTCAACACCGCGCAGACCCGGTCTCCCATATCCGTCAGATCAATATAGGCTCTCGTGCCCGGCAGACCGTATTTTGTAATATTCACGATCAGATTCTCAAAGATACGGTATGTCTTCTGGCTGTCCAGCCGGGCGATCACCTTCTCCTCCGGAAGGTGAAACCGGAATTCAATGCCCGAGGCCTCAATCTTGTCAGACAGCTCGAATTCCACCTGCTTAAGCAGCGCGCACAGGTCAATATCCGCAAGCGTCAGCGTCACGTTGCGGCTGGAAGCCTTGCTGACCTCGAACAGATCCTCAATCAGGTTCTTCAGCCGCTGCGCCTTCCGATCCAGCGTATCCAGATACTGTGCTCTGTCCTCCGGAGTCAGGTTCGGATCCTTCATCAGATCAATATACGTAATGATAGCAGTCAGAGGCGTCTTCAGATCATGAGAAACATTCGTAATCAGTTCTGTCTTCATATTCTGGCTCTTGACCTCTTCCTCCACCGCCTTCCTGAATCCGCTCTGAATCTCCTGAAGCTCCTCTTTGAGAGGATTGAACAGCCCCACATCCTCATTAATCTCCACATCCAGATTTCCTTCCGACATCTGCCTGGTAATCTTCAGCAGAACCGCGTATTTCTTCTTAACCTCTACCGCGTATTTTCTGAGTACCAGAAACATGCCGATGGAATAAAAGACCAGGACGCCGATTCCGAAGAACCAGATACTGCACATCAGGGCCAGCACCACAAAATTCACGGCTACAATAATGAAGATCAGCCTGTTGGATGAATCCGTCAGATCAATATCCAACAGCGCCTTCCAACATTTCTTCACTTTTCTTGCAACAGCCGTGAAAAACCGTCCTATCAACACCCGCTCTCTGAAGTATCTGCCCGGTCCCTCTATTATCTGTCTTAAGCTCAATACCGACACATACATCCCTCCAAACGTCACCATCAGCACCGCGAGATTGAATGCTGCCAAGAGCAGGGTCGATATCGGATCCGGAATGCCTCCGTCCTGAAGATACTGCCGGAAGCTCCCGGAGGCCGTGTTAAACGCAGTTTCATATACAACTTCATACATTGCAATCGCAATGCATCCGACCGCAATTGCGATTTCACAGGGGATCTTCGCCAGTCTCAGCTCTCCCAGCCTCAGCTGCTTTATAATCGGGAGAAGCATGGCGCACAGAGCAACAAAACAGCCGGCAGCCAGGAATACATTATCCAGTCCCGCATACGCAAAATTGAGAGCCTCGGATTCTCCGAACCAGTAAGCAACCACATCATTCAGCACCATCTGATTCGGAACCGCATAGATGATTGTAACACCCGACGGCAGTACCAGACTCTCTTCATACTCCGGACCAAGGTGATACAGTCCCATCTCATTCCACAGATTATTATCAAGAGTATTCGAACGATAATAAGACAGAAACGAGCTCTCATTACATCCGTAAATATACTCAATGGATATGCTTCCATCCGCGTACGGCTTCAGGGCAATCAGACACCGGAAGCTCTCGGCGATATAGCTTTCCATATCCTGAATACTCTCCGGCTCCATCACCAGCAACTCATTATCGCTTGAAACGTATGTCTTTTTTTCATCATCTATAATAATATAATTCAGATTCGGCATGGAATCCGCCATATAGGCCTGCCATTCGTACACCGCGCTATCAAGAAGCCCGGTTACGGTTACGGAATTCTGCTCCGATACGGTAAAATAAACATCCTCCTCGAATTCAATGAGGACCTCCTCCCCATCCAGAATATTCTGTTCCGACGCTTCAAACCCCGGAAGCAATACCTCGGAAGGGCGAAGAGTCTTCTGCTGCATCCTCTCCTGAAGCTCCCAGTAAAGCACAAAGTTCGCCTTGTAGATCCGTCTTACAAAGCTGGACATCTGGGCAGGCTGGTCATTATTCCTTGTATAGTTCTGATATACTACCGGATATGACACAAATACGGCTGCCGCCGCCAATGCCACGACCAGAAACGATATCAGGACTCCGGCCGCCCTACTGCTTTTCGATTTTGTATCCAACGCCCCACACCACCTTCAAATATTTCGGCTCCTTTGGATTAATCTCTATTTTTTCGCGGATATTCCGGACATGAACCATAATGGTATCCGTTGTTATCGCCCGTTCATTCCAGACCTTTTCATAGATTTCTTCCGCGGAAAATACCTTGCCTGCATTCTTCATCAGCAGATGGAGAATCTTGAATTCAATCGGCGTCATCTTCACTGGCCTGCCGTCTACGGACACCTCCACCGTTTCCTCATTCAGCTCCAGCCCTCCGATGACATAGACCCCCTTCTTATCCTGCTTCTCTCCTACCACATCCAGGTACTTCTTATAGCGTCTCAGATGTGAATTAATCCTGGCCAGCAGTTCCATCGGCGTGAACGGTTTAGTGACATAATCATCTGCCCCGATATTCAGACCGGTAATCTTATCGATATCCTCCGACTTCGCAGACAGCATAATAACCGGAAAATCATATTTCTCCCGAAGCCGCATTGTCATCGTGATTCCGTCCATTCTCGGCATCATAACATCCACCACTGCCAGATGAATCACCTCTTTTTCGATAATCTCAAGACCCTCGACTCCGTTCGCTGCTTTATATACGGTATATCCCTGATTCTTCAGGTAGATGCCGATTCCGTCCAGTATCTCCTTATCATCTTCTACAACTAAGATATGATATGCGTCCATATTCCTAACTCCAAGCCTTTCTGAAATATTTGCCTTATGGCCACATTCCATTATACATACTTTTTGCCGGCTTGTCAGCCTTTAATTATGTTTTGAAAGGCCTGCAAAAGAAAATCCCTTTTCCGTCTCTCCCTTTATCGTACGGCAAAGCGCTTCTTATATTCTTCAAAATTTTTTAACTGTCCGGAATCCACACGGCCGATCCGTTCCGCCCTGACCCGTATTGTACTGAACGGAAGCGGGTAAGCGTGAATATCCCAGCGGGTCTTGCTCCTGACTGCCCTCGAGTAGGACAGCCTGAAATACCATACCTCCTTATCCGCCTCCTTCGCCAGAAGGAACAGAAGCTTCTTCGGCTCATACAGCGGTCCTAACGGTCCGTCCAGCGCAGCCGCAATCACGGTTCCTGCCTGCTTTGCCTCCTGCATCAGCTCCGGAAATCTCTTCCTCATCCTCAGTCCGTCCGGCATCCTGAGCGCCCTTGCGCCGTAATGCTTCAGAACATCCTCAATGAAATCGCCTCTCTCGTCCGCCGTAACGATTACCGCGATATCCGGAAGACGCTTCATCAGCTTTGCAAGTACGAGATACATTCCCGTACCGTCTCCGTGCCAGTAGCCTGCCATAATATCCGGGCCGATTTTCTCTTCCCCCTCAATGATAACCCTGCTTGTCTTCTCGACTGCCTTCAGATACATCCGTATTATAAGACAGATGACAGCCTTCTCAGCCGATCTTATACGCGACTGCTGCCTTTCTTCTCCTGTTAAAGCAAATGCTTTCATAATATTTCTCCGCTGCTCCTGCAATATTAATTTCCCGATACTTCTGCGCCTGCGCGTACGCTCCGGACTTAAGACGCATCCTCAGCTCCTCGGATTCCAGCACATCCGAAATGGTATCTGCGAACACCTGTGTATCCTCCTGTGTCATAAAACCGTTCACGCCGTCCTGTACAACATCCGCGGTACCGCTCGCCCTGAGCGCAACCACAGGGAGCCTCGCTGCCATGGCCTCCAGCAGTACAATTCCCTGTGTCTCTGATTTGGAAGCAAATACAAAAAGGTCGCTTGCCCGGTAATAATCCATAATCTCAGACTGGGGAATGCAGCCGGTAAAAACAACATCCTCCGTAAGATCCAGCTCCCGGGCCAGTCTCTTCAGATTCTCCTCTTCCTTCCCGCCGCCGATCAGAAGCAGGCGGAAGCAATTCTTCATCTTCGTCTTAAGCGCCTGCATCCCCTTCAACAAAAACTCCAGGTTCTTCTCCTTTTCAAGCCTTGACACCGAACACAACAGATACTGCCTGTCCCCAAGGTAGCGGTTCCTTAATTCCCGGCTTCTTTCTTCTTCTGATTCGAAACACTCTGATTTCAGACCGGTCGGCAGTACGGCAATCGGCGCCCTGGTGCCATGCTCCGTCAGATAATCCTTCATCATCGGAGTCGGCGCGAATACTAAGTCACATGCATTCGTAAACACACGGTTATGGAAGGGTACAATTTTTTTGCTGCCGCACTCGAGCACCGCCTCCTCAAACCGCTTCAGCAGGCGGTTCCTTTCTGTTCCGGACCTCTGCAGCAGCGCCTTATATATCTTAAGATAATGGAGGTACTGCTCATATCTCGTATGGTAGGTAAATACAAGCGGAATTCCGTAACGGCGGCTTAAGTACAGAGCCGTATAGCCCATCATCATAGGATGATGAACATGTATGAGATCAAAATTCAGCTCTCTGAACTTCCTCTCAATCTCCAAATCAAACAGCTTCGGAACTACCGTACCGCCTGCTGTCATCTTCTGCCTTACCTTATAACGGATTACGAACTCTTCCTCCTCTTCATTCTCATAGCTGGGAGCAAAGATATATACTACATGTCCGAGCATTCTTAATCCGTCTGCCAGTCTTTCAATCGAAATCGGCACGCCTCCTACGAACGGCTTATAATTATTCGTCAACATTGCTATTCTCATACTGTCCTCCGTTCTGCCCTACCTACGCGGCAATTTATTATTTACATAAAATACTGGAATACCGTTTCCCCAAACAAATATCCCGCGCCGACAAAAAACAGATTCCACAACAGGATTCCCATTGTTGAAAATAAGATATACCTGGCCAGATCCATCTTAATCACACCGGCCGGAATCGATATTACGGTGCGAAGCATCGGTATCAGCTTGGCAATAAATAACCCGATATATCCTCCCCTGTTAACCTTCTCCATTGCCTTGTCGAATACGGCCTTCTGCTTCGGATGCTTAACCAGATATTTATCAAGCAGAAGATTTCCTCCCAGCCGGCCCACAAAATACAGAATCAGACTGCCGGTCAGTCCTGCCAGTACGGAAAGCAGAATTGCCGTAAGGAAATTAATTCCTCCCTTGGAAGCCCAGATACCTGCCAGCGGCATAATAACTCCGGCGGGGAATCCCGGAAGATTCATATACTCCAGCAGTACAATCACAAATACAACAATTGCGCCATACTGAGTAAAATATTGATTCAGCACTGATATGTCCATATTCTTCACACTCCTTGCTTTCCGATTTCAAACCCTCTTCCCTATTGATCGATTTTTATGATAACTGATAATTATTAATTCGTCTGCCATGAAAAGAATAAAAATTTCTTAAGAAAAGGTAAAGTTCCCATGATGCCGCGCTGCAGATACGGCGGAGATCACATGCATAAAAAGACCGCTGACACCTGCTCATCAAGCTGTGCGTCAGCGGTCTGACCGAATATTCGATTACAGCTGCAGCTCCTTATAGGACTCGTCTAATGTCTTACAGGACTGAACGAACTTGTCCTTCTCCTCATCCGTCAGCTTCAGCTCCAGAATCTTCTGAATTCCGTTGCGGTTAATAATGCAGGGAACGCCGACATAGACATCCTTCACGCCGTATTCTCCGCGCAGCTTTGCGCTGAGCGTAAGCACGCTGTTCTCATTGCCGAAGATTGCCTTCGTAATTCTGGTCATCGCCATGCCGATGCCGTAATAAGTGGCTCTCTTCGCATCAATAATCTTATACGCCGCAGTCCGGACTTCTTCCGTTATACCGTCCAGATCCTCTCTCTTATACTTGTTGTTCGATTCGTCACACAGCTCCAGAACCGGCTTGGTCGCGAGCATAGCCTGGCTCCACGGCACGAATTCGCTGTCTCCGTGCTCGCCGAGCACGTAGGCATGCATATTGCGGGAGTCCACATTGAAATACTCGCCCAGGCAGTAACGGAGTCTGGCCGTATCCAGCGCCGTTCCCGTTCCGATTACTCTGCGCGGATTAAATCCGGAGAGCGAGCAGGTGATTCTCGCCATAATATCAACCGGGTTAGTCGCCACCAGGAAGATTCCGTTGAAGCCGCTTTCCGTTACCGGATCCACAATGCTGCGGAATACCGCCGCGTTGCGCTGAAGAAGATCCAGCCTTGTCTCTCCCGGCTTCTGCGCCACGCCCGCGCAGATTGCCACAATGTCCGCATCCGAGCAGTCCTTATACTCCCCCGCATATATCTTCATATTATTGCCGGCGAAGGCAAGTCCATGATTTAAATCCATGGCTTCTCCCTTCGCTCTCTTCTGATCGACGTCAATCAAAACCAGTTCGTCGCAGACTCCCTGATTCAGCATCGCGTACGCATAACTCATCCCGACCATGCCGCATCCGATCAGCACCACTTTTCTCTTATCTGTTGTCATCCTTGTATTACCCACCTTTCTTTCATGTTATTGTTATTCTTAGCTGAACTCATTACCATTATACGGAAAATAACAGAATCAGTCAATTCATTGCAGGAGATTATTTTTATCCTGTCCGGCAATGTTTTTAATTGCCAGTATGAACCCGTCCGGAATCCGTATACTAAACCATATAACAGACCATTCAGAAAGGCAGGCGTCCTAATGAGAAGAAAAAGCATGAATCCGTTCATAAGGCTGATATTCCGGTTCCTGACCGGAGGCTTCGCATACGGCGGGATCGAGATCATGACCCGCGGATTCTCACATATTTCCATGTTCGTCGCGGGCGGGCTTTGTTTTGTATTCATCGGGCTCCTTAATGATTTTCTCGGCGAAAAAATGTCCTTCTTAAGCCTGATGTTCCTGTCCGCCCTGATCATCACGGCTGTGGAATTCGTAACCGGCATTATCGTTAATGTATGGCTGAAGCTCGATGTGTGGGATTATTCCTATCTTCCATATAATCTGAAGGGACAGATTTGTCTGCTCTTCACCAATCTCTGGTTCCTCTTATCCGCGCCGGCTCTTCTGCTGGATGACTGGATGAGAGTCAAAATCATGAAGCGGAAGCCGGTCCGGTACCGAATCTTCTAGAAGGGAATGAAAACCGCGCCCTGCCGGACGCGTATCCAGCGTTGAGGCAGAATCGTTCCGAAGCATAAAGGCCCGGCAGAAAGCCTGTTACCTTCCGCCGGGCCTTATGATTACCCATATCAGAGCCGCCTTTGCCTCAGATCCGATCCGCGGCCGCGAATCTTACCTGAAAGAACCGTTTTGGGCAGCTGGTTCACGCCTTGTCCTTCGATCCGAACAGCTCAATCTTCTCAATTACGGTCGCCTTGATTGCCGCCGCGCCAGGAGCCAAAAGCTTCCTCGGGTCAAATCCCTTGCCCTGCAGATCCTTGCCCTCTTCGATATACTTTCTGGTCGCTTCCGCGAACGCAATCTGGCACTCCGTATTCACGTTGATCTTCGCAACTCCGAGAGAGATTGCCTTCTTAATCATATCCTCCGGGATTCCGGTGCCGCCGTGAAGAACCAGAGGCATGTCCCCTGTCAGCTTCTGAATGGCATCCAGAGTCTCGAAGCTTAAGCCCTCCCAGTTAGCGGGATACTTGCCGTGGATATTGCCAATGCCGGCCGCCAGCATGGTAACGCCCAGATCTGCAATTCTCTTGCACTCTTCCGGATCCGCGCACTCGCCCTTGCCGACTATGCCGTCCTCTTCTCCGCCGATTGCGCCGACCTCTGCTTCCAGGGACATTCCCTTTTCGGCGCAGATTCTAACCAGCTCGGTTGTATTCGCAACGTTCTCCTCAATCGGGCTGTGGGAGCCGTCGTACATAATGGAAGAGAAGCCTGCCTCGATACACTTCATGCAGCCCTCATAGGTGCCGTGATCCAGATGAAGCGCAACCGGAACCGTAATCTTCATCTCCTCCAGCATTCCGTTCACCATACCTACAACGGTCTTAAAACCCGTCATATATTTGCCTGCGCCCTCGGATACGCCGAGAATAACAGGGGAATTCATCTCCTGAGCCGCAGCCAGAATCGACTTTGTCCACTCCAGGTTGTTGATGTTGAACTGTCCTACTGCATAATGCCCGGCCTTTGCCTTCTGAAGCATTTCCTTTGCAGATACTAACATAACCAATATCCTCCTTTTATTATAGTTATATTCCGTTACAGCTATTCCCCTGCTCTCAAACGCAGATTGTTACAGAAAGAATAACCGCTTCCCATTTATTATACCTTATTTTCAGTAAAAAGAAAACGAAAATCTTTCGGAATTTAAATTTCTTATTCTAGAGCTTTCCGGCGGCATGCTTTCTTCTGATTTCCTTCAGAAATCCGTGCAGATCTCCGATCCCGTTCTCGATACAGAAGTCCCTGAAGGTAGCGTCTAGCTCGAACTCCTCCTCCTGCATGGCCTCCCACAACCGCCTGTCGAATTCTTCTCCGTCAAAGGCGCGGTTATAATCTTCCATATATTCATAGATATCAAACATATTCCTGCCGGCGCCCGGCCTTCCCTCCTCTTCTTAGGCAGCCTGCTGCCGCAGAGCCTGCCCGACTTCTGTCCCAGTGTAGCACACTCCGGTCTGATTTGCAAGCTCAACCGGCCTTAAGCCCTCGCATCTCCTTCTGGAAGCGAATCATAATAACGCCCGCAAGCAATCCTGCCAGCAGCGACGTTGCGGCAAAGTTGAACCACAGTCCCGTCAGCCCGAGCGGCCACAGCGCCGCAATCAGCGCAACCGGGAAAATTAAGGCCGTAGATACGGAGATCACGGACGCAAACATCGACTTCTCAACGGCCAACATATAGCTCTGAACCGCAAAAGAGAACCACCGCGTCAGATAGGTCAGGGAAAACAGCCGCACCGCGAACGCTGCCATATCCGCGAAATCCGTGCCCGATTCGCTCATGAACAGACCGGAAATCTGAGCCGGGAAGCAGAAGATAACGACGGCTGCCAGCAATGACAGGATCGCACTTGCCGTAAAGCAGCACCGTTCGATTCCCTTTACCCTGTCGTAGCTTCCCGCACCCCAGTTATATCCGACGGCCGGCTGAAGCGAATCACACATTCCGTACAGCAGCGGCTGAATAAATCCTTCCACATACATCAGAATTCCGTATACGGAAACCGCGGATTCCCCTCCGAAACGGACCAGCACAAGATTCATAATGATCGAGGTAATCCTTCCGGCAATATTATTCAGGAAGTTCGGCGTCCCGCACGAAATAATCTGCTTTACCATCTTTTTGCTGAATCGCGGCCTGCAGAAGCGCAGCTGCATCTTCCCTCTGAAAAACGGAATGAACGCAATCAGCACGCTTGCCGCCATACCAATACACGACGCCAGCGCAGCGGCCCAGACTCCCCACCGGAAAACAAATAAGAAAACGAACTCCAGCATACAGATGCAGACAGACATAAAAATATTCAGCATCATGCTTCCCTTAATCTTCCCGCAGATACGCAGGAAATTATCCACTGCGAATACAATCGTTGTCACAGGCGAGCAGAGCGCGTACACTCTCAGATACTGCACGGCAAATTTCGCAAAATCTCCCTCCGCACCCATCAGACGAATCAGAAGCGGCGCGGACAGGAAC
>DVNP01000216.1 GCA_018714285.1 Candidatus Caccomorpha excrementavium
CTGAGCATAGATAAGCCGTTCATTTGCCGTAAGATTTTGTACCACAAGACTATCACTGTATAATTCCATTCCCCGTTCTGCTTCACGAATCAAAAGATACGAAAATGGAATAAACCAAAACACACACTGGACGAGAAGACAGAGCTGTTTTGTAATATAATCCCCATGTCTGATATGAAGCATCTCATGATGCAGGATCAACCGCAGCTTTGTCTCATCGACAATCTGATCCGGAAGCATAATAACAGGATGCAGAAAACCTATTGACGCAGGTGTCGGAATATTGGGACAATAAACCAGTCTGACAGGCTGCTTTATCCTCAGCTCGGCCTTCAGGTTCAGAAGTACAGTAAATGCACGCTCCCGCGCCAGCACAGGAGTACCGTATCTCAGCTTCCTGCAAAGCCTCCGGTACTGAATCATCTGCCGAATCAGAATGAGCAGAAATCCCGCAATCCATATGGTTAATATGACTGCTTTCCAGACATTGGCCTGCAGGCTCACCTTGCCGCGGCACTCAACCAGAACCGGCATAAAATCCGACTTGATCCATTTGACAGAAAAGACGTTCTGTACCTGGTATAAGATCCGGAATGCCGAATCCGGCACCTGTTCCGAACGAAAACAATTTACAATTGCCCCGACAGGGATGCACCAGAATATTAAAATCAGCTTTATTGTATCAAAATGCCACCGAACACCCCATAATCTCCGGCCCGCCCGGTACAACAGACAATACAGGAGCAGCAGAATGCTTCCGGTCGTCCCCATTCCCAACAAGATAAAAACCAGCTGCATTCAGACGCTTACTTTCTGCTCTTGCACTTCAGCACCCAGGCGTTCAGCGTCTCCTCCTGCTCCGGTGAAAGTGAGTTGCGTCCTATCAGTGCATTCAGAAACTTCGTATACGAACCGTCATACATCTTATCCAGATAATACTGCGCATTCTTCTGTTCATAAGCCACACGATCCATGGCAGGCTTATACAGGTAATAACGCTTTCCAAGCTCCACGTCCAGATAACCCGCGTTCAGCAGACGGGTTAAAAAGGTCTTAAGTGTGGGCATCTTCCAATTCCGGCCCTCCTTGTTGAATTCGTCCAGAAGATCCTTCATACTGATGGGGGTCCCTATCTCCCATAATTTTGATAATACTTCATATTCCGTGTCTGTTAATAATGTTGGTATTGACAAAGTTATTCTCTCCTCCGCAGATAATAAAATTAATGGAAAGTTTGATAATACCTTGTGTAAAAATCTCTCCTTAATATTATTTTATATTCAAAATTGACGTTTGTCAACAAAAAAACAATGTCATATCTATAATTTCCGGTACTTTTTAACAAATCCCCCGTCAGATAGTAATCAGCTCATATTCCCGTGTTCCCAGACCTATCTTCTCCGCATGCTCCAGGCAGCTCTCCCATTCGGATTCCGGCGTAGAATTCCGGAAATGGTCATGCAGGTTCACGAAGCCCGGCTTCGCCAGATTCTTCGCCAGTTGGCTTCCCGGCATCGGCGTCGCCGCAAGGCACGCATCCGCACATGCCTGATCCAGCGCCAGCGGATCGAAGGAAGCAAACATTCCGATATTCGGCAGAATCGGTATGTCGTTCTCTCCGTGACAGTCACAGTTCGGAGACACATCAACCACCAGAGAAATATGGAAGTTCGGCCTTCCGTCCACAACCGCCTTCGTATACTCCGCCATACGGCAGTTCAAAAGCCGGACCGCGGCATCATTGTCGAATACAATCGCATCAAAATTACAGGCTCCCAGACAGCGTCCGCAGCCGACACAATGCTCCTGATCCACATGCATTTTCTTCTCTGTCTCATCGAATACCAGGCCCTGATTCGCGCACTCTCTCTGACATCTGCGGCAGCCGCGGCAGCGATTCGTCTCGATATGAGGCTTTCCGCTGCTGTGCTGATCCGTCTTGCCTGCGCGTGAACCGCAGCCCATTCCGATATTCTTAATCGCGCCGCCGAATCCCGTCATCTCATGTCCCTTAAAATGCGTCAGACTGATGAACACATCCGCATCCATAATGGCATGTCCGATTCTCGCTTCCTTCACATAAACACCGCCCTTTACCGGAACCGCAATGTCATCCGTCCCCTTCAGTCCGTCGCCGATAAGGATGGGACATCCGACGGTCAACGGGGTAAACCCGTTCTCCCACGCGCACTCCAGATGCTCCAGCGCATTCTTGCGGCTTCCCGGATACATCGTATTACAGTCGGTCAGAAACGGCTTGCCGCCGCATTCCTTCACAACATCAACCACTGCCCTCGCGTAATTCGGTCTCAGATAGCTGATATTTCCCAGTTCTCCAAAATGCATCTTAATCGCGGTGAACTTGCCCTCCATATCCAGAGTCTGGATTCCCGCCTTCCGAATCAGCTTCTTCAGCTTGGCTGGTAACCCATCCCCATATGCAATCGTGTGAAAATCTGTAAAATACACTTTAGCCGGTTTCATGGAATCCTCCTTTTTTCGTGTGATTTGTGAATAAGACTGTCTGACCGGGATTCGGCAGATACATAAAAAGGCCGGGAACCTCAGTTCTTAAGGTCTCCCGGCTTAAGAGGCGACAACCGGATTTGAACCGGTGATCAGGGTGTTGCAGACCCACGCCTTACCGCTTGGCTATGTCGCCATATCTATCTTGCATCAATCAAAACCTGCGCATCTGTTCTGTCCCTGTTCCGACAGTCCTGATGTCGAATCTCCCGGAATATCTCCGAATGTCCGTCCGGATATATTACAAAACTCCCCCTGTTGGACTCGAACCAACGACACTGCGGTTAACAGCCGCATGCTCTACCGACTGAGCTAAGGAGGAATACTGCGCTGAAAGGATTCTGTCTATCTGCGATTCAGCGAATTCTAGTATAACACAAATGAATAAAAATGGCAAGAGTTTTTTTATCTTCATTTACATTTTTTTATTTGATCATTTTTATGTTTCTAAGTATAATAAAAAAGAGGTCTTTCGGTTGATTATGTGAGAATCTACCTTAACGGCATCAAATTCACACTCAGAGGATGTGAGGAACATGAATTATAAAATTGCAGTCTGCGACGATTCAGAGAAGGATTCTGATTATGTCCTGTCCATTGTGAAAGACTGGGCGCACAAAGATAACCTGAACATACAGATTAACACATTTTCATCAGCCGAGGCCTTTCTGTTGCATTATGAAGCTGAGAATGATTATGATATTCTTATTCTTGATATCGAGATGAAGGAAATGAACGGAGTTGAGCTGGCCAAAAGAATTCGCCAGGGGAACAAAGAGATTCAGATTATATTTATTACCGGATATACAGACTATATTGCAGACGGATATGATGTTGAAGCGCTTCATTATATTCTGAAGCCTATCCATGCAGACGAGGATGTAACGCTTAAAACAACTCTGTCTGCAATTGAAAAAGAGCTGGATGAGAGCTTCTGCCGCATCGGACGTTCCTTTATTGTAAATCTCCGTTCCATTCGCAAAATAACCCGAAACGAAGCGCTCCTGTCGGACGGATCGTCCATTCCTCTTCCAAGAGGAATGTATGAACCTCTTAACCGCGCTCTGATTCATTACTTTTAGAAGGAGGCTTCCTATGTCACTTCTTTCCAGCTATGT
>DVNP01000217.1 GCA_018714285.1 Candidatus Caccomorpha excrementavium
ACAGGTGGTAAACAGTACAAAGTATCCGAAGGCGATATCATTAAGGTAGAAAGACTTGGAGCAGCAGCCGGAGAGGCTGTTACATTTGATCAGGTTCTTGCTGTGAGCGACGGCGAGTTAAAGGCAGGGAATCCTACCGTAGCCGGAGCCAGCGTATCCGCAACCGTTGTTGAGGAAGGCAAGGGCAAAAAGGTTATTGTTTACAGATACAAGAGAAAGACCGGATATCATAAGAAGAACGGTCACAGGCAGATATATACTGCGGTAAAGATCGATAAGATCAACGCATAAGAGTATGATTACGGTATCCCTGTATATGAAAAACGGACAGATGACAGGATTTGGACTGTGCGGACATGCCGGTTTTGCCGAAAGCGGCAGCGATATTGTATGCGCGGCGGTTTCGGTTCTCGTGATAAATACGATTAATGCGATCGAAGCTTTTACGGAAGATACCTTCCGGTACAGCGAGGATGAAGGGAAGGGTTCGATAGAGTTTCGGCTTCTTTCCGAGATAAGCGAGGGAACCAGGCTTTTGCTTCAGACTTTGATGCTTGGGCTGTCCGGGATTCAGGAGGAATACGGGAAGAAGTACATCAGATTTCAGACTGAGGAGGTGTAGGTTATGTTAAAGTTGAACCTTCAGTTTTTTGCTCATAAAAAGGGTGTCGGTTCCACCAAGAACGGAAGAGATTCCGAGTCAAAGCGTCTCGGCGCGAAGAGAGCGGATGGACAGTTTGTCAAGGCCGGCAATATTCTGTACAGACAGCGCGGAACGAAGATTCATCCCGGCATTAATGTCGGTAAGGGCGGCGATGATACGTTATTTGCTCTGGTTGACGGTGTCTTAAGATTTGAGAGAAAGGGCAGAGACAAGAAGCAGGCCAGCGTTCACCCGGTAGAGCAGTAAACATGGAATTTGGACCCCGAATTTCAGGATCATATCTTGATATTTGGGGTTATTTTTTCATTTTCAAGGAGGTGAGATTATGTTCGCGGACAGCGCAAAAATCTATATTCGTTCCGGCAAGGGAGGCGACGGCCATGTCAGCTTTCGAAGAGAGATGTATGTTCCGGCCGGCGGGCCTGACGGAGGCGACGGCGGCCGGGGCGGGGATTTGATCTTCGAGGTGGATGACGGCCTGAATACCCTGAGCGATTTTCGTTATAACCGGAAGTTCTGCGCCGGAGACGGAGAGAACGGAAGCAAGAAGCGGTGCAGCGGCCGGGACGGAGAGGATCTGGTAATCCGGGTTCCGGAAGGCACAGTGATTAAAGAGGAAAAGAGCGGCCGCGTGATTGCGGATATGTCCCATGAGAACCGCAGGGTGGTCCTCTTAAAGGGGGGACGCGGCGGAAAAGGGAATCAGCACTATGCGACGTCAACCATGCAGGTCCCCAAATATGCGCAGCCCGGACAGAGTGGCCGTGAGCTGAATGTAATTCTGGAACTGAAGCTGATTGCGGATGTCGGATTAATCGGATTCCCCAATGTCGGGAAGTCCACGCTGCTTTCAAGGGTAAGCAACGCAAAGCCGAAAATTGCCAATTATCATTTTACAACCCTGAATCCGGTGCTTGGAGTTGTGGATCGTGAGTCGGGGCGCGGATTTGTCATGGCGGATATTCCGGGACTGATTGAAGGCGCGTCGGAAGGGGTCGGACTGGGACACGAGTTTTTAAAGCATATCGAAAGAACCAGAGTTCTGATTCATGTTGTGGATGCCGCATCTACGGAAGGAAGAGATCCGGTTGAGGATATCGGCAAGATTAACCGGGAGCTGTTCGGTTATGAAGAGTCCCTCGGACAAAAGCCGCAGGTGATTGCGGCAAATAAGCTTGACGTACTGTACGGAGAGGAGCAGGACGAGGCCGTGAACCGGCTGAAGGAAGTGTTCGAGCCTCAGGGAATCCGGGTGTTCCCGATTTCGGCGGTCAGCGGAGCGGGAATTAAGGAGCTGCTTGATTATGTTGAAGAGCTCCTGAACACAATTCAGGAGAAGCCGGTTGTCTTTGAGCAGGAATATTTCCCCGAGCAGGACATTCCCGAGTTTGACGAGCCTTATACCGTATAGGTGGACGAATCCGGCGTCTTTGTTGTGGAGGGCCCGAGAATCGAAAGAATGCTTGGCTATACAAATCTGGATTCGGAGAAAGGATTTGAATTCTTCCAGAATTTCCTGAAGAAGAACGGGATTCTCGACGAGCTGGAAGCAAAAGGAATCCGTGAAGGGGATACGGTTCGGATGTACGGCCTGGAATTTGACTATTACAAATAGTAATCTTGTATAGCAGGAGGATAGTATGCTTACTACAAAGCAGAGGGCATATTTAAAAGGACTTGCCATGAATCTTGATCCGATCTATCAGATTGGAAAGTCAAGTCTGACGCCCGAGATAACAAAGGGAATCGACGAGGCGCTTAAAGCCAGGGAACTGGTGAAGATCGCGGTGCTCAATAACTGCCTGGATGATCCGAAGGAGCTTGGAAGTATGGTTGCGGAGCGCACCCGTTCGGAGCTGGTTCAGGTTATCGGAAAGAAAATTGTGCTGTATCGGGAATCTAAGGAGAAGAAGCGGATTGAACTTCCGAAGGAAAAGAATGTCAGATAACCGGACTTATATTCAAAAAATCAGCGCGGAAATGAGGTGAGCCATGAAAAAGACGGGTATTATGGGAGGAACCTTTAATCCCATTCATTATGGCCATCTTTTGCTTGCCGAAAACGCTTACGAGCAGTTCGGACTGGATGAGGTGCTGTTCATGCCGTCGAATAATCCGCCGCATAAAAAAATGACGCCGGTTATTGACGGCGCCAGGCGGGCCGAGATGGTGAGGCTGGCGATTGAAGGCAATCCGCATTTTGCATTTTCCGGCGAAGAGCTCACAAGGGAAGGGAATACGTATACCTCGGATACACTGGAGATATTGACGGAAAGAGAGCCGGATACACAGTTTTATTTTATTATCGGCGGCGATTCTCTGAGCCAGTTCGAGAACTGGCGGCGGCCGGAGGTGATACTGAAGCTGGCCTGTGTGCTTGCGGCGGAACGGGACGGGATGTCCCTGCAGCGGACAAGACAGAAGATTGAGTATCTGAACGTAAAATATCATGCCGATGTCCGGCTGCTGTTGATTCCGAACATTGAGATTTCTTCTCATGATATCAGACAGCGGGCAGAGGCCGGGCATTCGATCCGGTACCTGCTGCCGGAATCAGTCCGTGAGTATATTCTCGAAAACGGTCTGTATCGTTCGGAGGCGCGATAATGCGAGAGAGGAATTGACAGTGGAATATGATATTATAGAACTCGGCAGCCGAATCCGGAAGCAGCTGCCTAAAAAGCGCTTCTGGCATACTGTCGGAGTAGCGTATACGGCGTCGGATATGGCGCTGATCTTCGGAGAATCCGGAAACCGGGCGCTCATAGCCGGTCTGCTGCATGACTGCGCCAAGTATCTGTCGGATCAGGAGATCCTTTCGGAATGTATCCGGCATGATATTCCAGTTTCCGGGGTTGAAAAGGAACAGTCCTTTTTACTGCACGCAAAGCTCGGGGCGTATTATGCCGAACAGGAATACGGAATCAAGGACGAGGGAATTCTTTCGGCCATTCGATGGCATACAACGGGCAGGCCTGAGATGACGGTGCTCGAACAGATCGTTTATCTGGCGGACTATATTGAGCCGCTGCGGACTCAGCCGACCGAGCCGCCGCTTGATGAAATCCGCAGAATGTGCTTTACGGATCTTGATCGGGCTGTATACCTGGTGGCGGATAACACGATAAGGTATCTGCGCTCGGAAGGAACCAGGATGGACCCGATGACCGAGCGTACTTATCTGTATTATAAGGAACGAATCGATGCCCGCGGATAGAAGACGGCGCCCGTTCAGAAATTGTTTCAAAAACGGAGGAAATAATGGATAATTTGTCGAAGAATATGGCAAGGATTACCTATGAAGCATTGGATTCCAAGAAAGCGGAGGATATTAAGGTTATTGAAATCGGCGGCATCAGCGTGATTGCCGATTATTTTATCATTGCAAACGGCAACAGCTCTTCTCAGGTAGAGGCAATGGTCAATGAGGTGGAGGAACGGCTTGGACGCGCCGGGTACGAGCCGAAGCGCATTGAGGGAGTACGTTCCTCCGGCTGGGTTCTGATGGATTACGGCGATATCGTGGTTCATGTGTTCTCAAAAGAAGACCGGCTTTTCTATGATCTGGAAAGGATCTGGAGAGACGGGAAATCCGTTGAGAAAGCAGAGCTTGAGAAAGAATAATAATACAGAAAGCGTTCTTAACCGGGAGTCCGTTCTGCCGGTTAAGAACGCTTCTTTATTAGATAATAAAAAATCCCGACATGATACGCGTCCGTATACCGGACATCAAGAGGCAGAGTCTGAACAGCTAACGCAGTTCAGAACAGCCGGAACAGACCGATTACTTTGCCCAGGATCTCAACGTTCGTGACAATAATCGGATCCATGGCGTCATTCTCAGGCTGAAGTCTGTAATATCCGTCCTCTTTGTAAAAGGTCTTGACCGTAACGGAATCATCAATCAGCGCGACGACTTTTTCGCCGTTCTGCGCGGTAGACTGCTTCTGTACGAGGATCAGATCCCGGTCGAAGATGCCTGCGTTCACCATGCTCTCGCCCTTTACCGTAAGCATAAACGTCTCTTCGTTCGGCATAAGCTCAACCGGTATCGGGAAATAGCCCTCTATATTTTCGACTGCCAGGATCGGCTGTCCTGCAGTTACGGTTCCGACAATCGGAACATTCACCATCTCACGTCTTGCAAGGTTAAAATTATCATCAATAATCTCAATCGCCCTGGGCTTGGAAGGATCCCTTCGGATATAGCCGTTCTTCTCAAGCGTCTCCAGATGGGAATGTACGGACGAAGTTGATTTTAAATG
>DVNP01000218.1 GCA_018714285.1 Candidatus Caccomorpha excrementavium
CATCGAAATAATTCATCGGCTCGGCATCCAGACCTCCGTTCATTGCTCCGATATAATTGATGATAATATTCTCGATTCCGTTTTCCTTCAGCGTCCTTACAATCTCGGTCACATCTTCGTAGCCGGTCAGGGCCGTTACTACCTGCTTCTTAATTCCCATCACATATTTCTCAATGCTGACGGCGCCGTAAAGATTTACCATGAAATAAGGCTTTTCGGCAAGTTCGGACTCTCCCAGCATACCGCTTTCAAGCAGCAGGGAACGGTACCTGGATGCCATTCCGGAATAATTTGCATCTTCCCCATCCAGCATATAAAAATCGACTCGGTACACTCCGTCCAGCATCGGATCCGTATACTGTGCCACGCTGATATTTTTGTTCTGAATAGCGATTTTATCATCGCCTGCTCTCTTGCTGTAGGTCCGGTAGATTGCCCTGGAATAGACCTGATTATAGCTGCTGAGCTTTCTGCTGGGCAGAGCTGTAATCTGGCCGAGCGCATCCCCGGAGGTAATAACCGCAAGAAACGCATTGTCATTGCATTTCAATCCGAATACCGGCAGGGCAATCTGCTCGGTATTGGCCGGCGCCGAAGTGCTTGAGGTTACATAATCCGTTCCGTATACGGGAGAGGAATACTGCATGAAACGCTGTTTTCCGTTATTGAAATGAATCAGCGCGCCCGAGCCGTCCGGTACGAACAGATACCCTTCATCTTCAAGGCCGCCGGCTCCGAAGAACGGAAGAAAATCAATATTCAGCAGTACATAGCGGTCTGTCCACAGCTCTTCCACTTCATTCATTATAATTTCAGCGGCAAATCCGTCTTCCGTAAGCAGATATCGCACCGGAATCCGGATTCCCTGATTCGGAAAAGAATAGGTGAACTTGATTCCGTCTGTGATCAGTTCGTAATCAAGCCCTCCCAGAGCCACGCTGCCGTTTGCGCTGTCAGCCGTTATCTCCGCATATTTGAGGGTGGATCTCGTCTTTGTCGGATCAGGAATGGTCAGACAGGTGATATTAAGCTGAGAATTCAGACGTGATTTGAGCGGGGCAATCTCATCCGTATCCCGATCCTGAGGATTGGAATACCATATCTTCCCGTTCGCTTTCTCCTCCACTGCGATTTCTCCGTTCGTTGTGTCCGCGTACAGGATCATGGCATCATTCTGCGCGACTATTTTCAGGCCCGGTTCACCGTAATCCCTGTCCTTATTCTCTTCAATCGGAGATTCCTTCTCCACTTCCGTCGTATTCGCGGCATTCGCTATATCCGTTCTCCGGATATAGATAATGGCCGCTCCGACTGCAATTACGAGAAGAACCGTCAGGAAGATGCTGATGCATCGGCCGATCTTATTCTGATTCTTTTTAAATTTATACCATAGATTCTTCCACTTCATGGAGCGATCCTCCTCAATAATATTTCAGTTCAAATATAATAGTGGCGACAAAGTAGTACAGCTGCTGGAACAGCGTAACCAAAAGCAGGCTGAGGAATAGAATAATAAAGATTCCCACAACCGTCAGCAGCAGAGAAAAGAATGTCTTTTTGGCTGAATAATCATGAATCTCCGACAACCCGACAAAAAACAGGAGCAGGCTCCAGCCTTGGGATACGAGCATCGGATACTGGATAATAATATTTTCATTCAGCGTAAAGAACTGGCTTGCTGCAATTGCCAGCACCTGCATTATCATCATCGGAAGCACCGCGCACGCCGCAACATAGCAGATATCCTTATATTTTCCCTTTCCGTCAAGCAGCGTGCAGAAGCACCAGTTTGAAGCCGTTACAATGAAGAAGGTTGCCGCCATGATGATCACGACCCGAAAAGAGCTGATTTCCTCAGCATTATAAGAATTCAGGTCAAAATCCACGAGCTTCCGGTACAGAATCTGAACAAGGATATACACGCTTATAATTAAAACCGTTACTGATATGGAACCCTTATGATTCATCTTCATCTCCTGGAACCCGTCCTTGGGATGAATCATGGTATAAAACGGATATGCATAAGGGCTCATTGTCTGAAATCCGCTTCGCTTCATGTCCTCTCCTCCCTTTGTTTTCTTCCGTTTCTAAGTATTCCCGCCGCTTTCATCAGAGACCTTTTGATTCCGTCATAAAACAGGATGAACAGCATGACCAGAACGACAACCGCGGAAATCAGCGCAAAATTGTCGCGGAGCACCTCCGCCCGAAGCGCGGATTTGGCCGCTGCGTAGTTTTCCTTATCTCCGCCCAGCTTAAAATAATATTCGGCCTGTTCGTAATCCTTCATGTTCATATAGGCCTTGCCGATGCCAATATAAGCGATATAGTAATTGGCGTTCATACGGAGCACCTCAAACCACGGCTCCAGCGCTTCTTCATACAGGCCTTCATTATGGAGGAAAAGAGCTTCCCGGATCATTTTGCCGTAATAGGTCTGCTCCATAACGGTAATGGTGTTTTTTTGAGAATCCAGTACCAGAATCTCATTTCTGCTGTTGCTTTCAATCGCGATCGGAAGTGTAAACAGACCCTTCTGATATCCAAGTCCGCCGAATACGGTCAGCAGGTTACAGGAATCATCATATTGATACAGCTTGCCGCTGGTGGAATCCAATATCGTAAAAACTCCTTCCGAATCCGCCGTAATATCAGAAAATACGGGATTGTTTTTTTCGTCATCCGCCAGCGCAAGCTGTCCGGCAGGAACAATTTCGTTCACGGATAAATCGCCGAAATAAACCCCTTCCGTATCCAGCACATTATCGCCGACCGCATTAAGCTTGACGACCGGCGAAGCAATGGTGTCATTTGCCGGCGATACCGCGTAGATGAACCGATCTTCCGACCAGTACAGATTATTCAGCTCTGTCGGTTGGAAGCTGTTCTCCGACTGCCGGATCTGCTCGTCGGTCAGAAACTGCCTCCACATAAACTCCATCCTTACCTCCCAGGTTTCCTTGATCGCATTGACTCCGTAAAATCCCAGGAATTCATTGTTTTCATCAATCATCAGCGCGCCCGTATTGACGTTTCTGGATATGACATACATAATTCCCATATTATCTACAATAATCTTTGTAGGTTTATAGGCCAGATTATCGTCAAGCAGGGCGGAAACCGGCTTTTCGTATATCCTGGATACGTTTCCGAAGCGGTCGCTGACAACAATCCTGTCTTGATCTGTATCGGCAATATACAGCTCCTGCGTCATTTCCCGGTAGAAGATTCCCTGAGCCCCGGGAGCCAGAGTCAGAGGCTCTCCGTTATAGGTAAAGGAATCAATCACATCGACCAGGTTATAATCTTCATCAATCCACAGTACCCTTCCCTTGCCGGAATCCAGCAGGTAAATCTGATCCTCACTGTCTACGAAAAGATCCTGCGCAGAGGAGAATCCGTCGCAGCCCAGAGAATTCTCGTCTATGATCAGCTTAACTTGGAAGGAATTCGTGGACGGTACCGCGTTATATTCTTCATCATAGGTATATGCCCTGTCCGGCGAAGAGGCTGCGGCAACCGCCGGATCCGCTGCGAGAACCAGACATACCGCCGCCAGGAACGCCGCCATTAATCGTTTCATATCCAAACCTCCCTATTCCTTAATGCCTGAATGAGCCATGGTCTGAAGCATCTTGCTCTGCGTGACAACAAATGCCAGGATCGGCGGAATCATCAGCAGCAGGGTTGCGGCAGCCGTCACGCCTGTCCGGGCAATACCGCCGGCGCTGATTTGACTTAAGGCGGACGGAAGGAGCTTCAGCGACTCTTCAAAGATAACTCCGTTCGAACCGGTATTCCAGATTCCGGTAAATGCAAGAACCATAACCGTCAGCCAGGCAGGCTTGACATTCGGCATTACAATGGTCAGGAAGGTCTTGAATTCACTGGCGCCGTCAATTCTGGCCGCCTCTAACAGCGAGTCCGGAATCTGCAGCATGAACTGCCTCATTAAGAACATCTGCAGGGTCGATGCAATAGAGGGAAGGATGAGAACCCAATATGTATTGATTAATCCCAGCTTCGCCTTCACAATATAGGAAGGAAGCGAGGTAACTCCGCCGGAAAACAAAAGAGTCATCATAATCAGGTTCCACAGCATCTTCTTTCCCGGAAAATCCTTTTTGGCGAACGGGTAAGCGGCCAGCGCTCCAATCAGCACACACAGGGCAGTCGAAGCGATACTGACGAATATACTGTTAAACAGGTACCGGTTAAACGGAACGGTCAGATTGGTTGCCAGCTGGAACAGCTGAGTAAAATTTGACAGCGTCGGATCCGATACATAAAATCTGGGCGGGAAAATGAAGAGCTCTGAGGGCTGCTTAAACGCGGATACAATATTGTAAAAAAGCGGCAGCCCCATAAAGAGCCCGACTAACACCAGCATGATAAAGATAATAAGATTCCCTCCGTAGGAACGATTTAATTTCCCTGATACCCGAATATGCTTTGCCATGTTCACACACCTCCTAATCTTCTCTTAACACACGGTTGATTACTTTATTGGTAATCAGCATGAGCAGAAGCAAAACCGTTGAAATCGCGCATGCATATCCGAGCTCATAACGGACATTTCCATAGTCATGGATATGTGTGATGATCGTATGGGTCGCATAATCGGTGGACGGAAATCCGTTCAGCGCCATCGGCACGGCTCCTACCGCAAAGGAACTGGCAATCTGCATGACGGCGCCGAACAGGAGCTGCGGCTTCATCTGCGGAAGCGTCAGATACCATACCTCCTGGAACCGGTTTTTAATTCCGTCGATGGCTCCCGCCTCATACAGATCCTCATCTACGGTTTTAAATCCTGCCATAAAGGCAAGAAAGCTGGTTCCGAGACTAAGCCAGAGCTGGACAATGATACAGGTCATCATCATATAATCGGGATCCGTCAGCCACTGAATCGGCGTATCCAGAATTCCGAGCCTCATCAGGATACCGTTTACGACTCCGTAGCGATCTCCGTAAAAGATGTAGTTCCATATTACATATGCGCTTCCCGAAATGGAGGGAGCATAAAAGACCAGTGTCATTACCGCCCTGAGCTTGCCGGGCAGCTCATTGATAAACCATGCGAATACGAAGCAGGCAATATAGCTGAGCGGCCCTGTAATAAAAGCAAAAATCAACGTATTTTTAACAGCGATCATAAAGACATCGTCATTCAGAAACAGGGATTTGTAATTCTCCAGCCCTACAAAATTAGGAGACTGCAGCATATTAAAATCCGTAAAGCTCAGCGCAATGGCCGCAACTACGGGAATGACCGTAAAAACCAGGAAGAACAGCATGAACGGACCGATCATGACATAGCTTGTACGGGCATTCCACATCCGCTTCCATAACGGCTTTTTATATAATTTTTTATTCCTTGTCAACGCATTTTCCATAACGGCAGCTCCCTTAATTATTCTTGTAGAATTCGGCACGTTTTCTGGTAATCTCATCATTAATCCGGACTGTCCATGAGGTCAGAAGTTCCCTTACATTCTCTCCGTCGTATACGACGCCGCGGAAGGTATTGTCGATACCACGGTTTATATAATAATTTCCGGGAACAATCGGGATATATTCCATGTATTCAATCTGCTGCAGGAGAACTTCCTTTTCTTTTATTGACCAGTCTAGCTGTTCAAATGCCTTCAGATTGGCCGCGGCATATCTCGCGGACGTTCCCATGACTGCCTCCAGATCCTTTCCGTAGCGCAGCTGCGCTTCCCATCCGGACCACCAGCGGATGAATTCCCATGCCGCCTCTTCATTATCATTTACGTTAAACAGTACCGTTCCGGTTCCTCCGGAATCAGCCTGAGTTTTATCAATACTTCCGTCCTCCCTGACGGTGCCGGGAAGCGGGTACATTTCCCAAAGTCCGCTGATTTCTGGCGCCGAATATTTCAGGGTATTATACATACTATACTGCTGAATCGCGATGGGCATCTCTCCGCTTCGGAAGCGGCTTAAGAAATCAAAGCTGACCGGATAGCTGTATTTGGTATAGAATTCCGTATAAGTGGTAAAAGCCTCTACCGCAATATCCTCGTCAAAGGTAACTCTGGTAAGTCCTTCGTCAAAATAGCTTCCGCCAAGCTGGTACAGCAGAGTTGCAAAGCCCGGTACAGTTCCGAGCGACATATTGTTTCTCTGAAGCACCTGCGTCACATCATACATTTCATCCCAGGTCTCAGGCACCTCAAGTCCAAGCTCTTCAAAGATATCGACTCTCACGAACATGGTATTAAACGCATTTACATTGGCGATTCCGTATGTGCGTCCTTCCAGTGTGAACGGGATAAAGCTTCCTTCAATATGCTCTGCCTTTAATTCTTCGAATCCGTCAAACCCCGACATATCTGTCAGCGCACCGCGCAGCGCAAGATTGACGACCGTATCGGCATCAATGCCAATCGCAACGTCCGGACCCTCTCCCGCTACCGTTGCTTCTATCAGACTTCCCTGAACCAGCTCCAAATCGACGGTAATTCCGGTCTGGGGCGTGAACATATCGTTAATCATATCCTTCAGAATCTGATACTGATCATTTCCGGCAACCAGCCAGACTCTGACTGATCCTTCCACCTCTGCTTCATCCTGTGTGTCAAATGAGGCAAAAAACGTACCGACCTGATATTTCAGCCATTCCCACAGATTCGGAGTAACTTTCGGCATTTCTTCTCCGGGGGAGGCCAGAACAAAATAATCAATATCAAGCGCCTGCTCCTCGAGCTCTGTAATTTTGGTGCTCAGGCTTGTTATATTTGTTTTAAGTTCTGTAATTCTTCCTTTATAAGTCAGATCTTCAATATTTTTCGCGTAGCTTTCAAGATCGTAAGCGATATTTTCCAGAAATGCCGATTCACTTCCCTTCTCCCCGACCGTTTCGATCAGCCGTTCAGATTCATTGAACAGGATTTCGGCATTTTCCATGAGCTGAGAAGGAAGCTCTGGGAATGTTGCATTCATATAATAATCCCGGTAAGGATCCGGATCGCTTCCCGTAACCATAATTATGGAAAGATATAAATCATTCAGATTTGATATAACCGTTTGCAGTACATCAAGTGTCTGGCTCAAATCTCCTACCACATTCTCAAGAGTCAGTGTATGAGTGCCCTTTGTCAGGTAGATCCCGTAAGGCTCTCCGAATTCATTGCCTAACACCTTCATTTCCCAGTCGCTGGAATAATCAAAACGGACATTGCTCAGTTCCTGGAACGGAACCTTACCGTCTATATAGATACGGCGTGAGGAGTAAAGCCCCTCCAGATAATTCTGCCTGTATTTGATTCCGATATTATAAAAGCCGTCCTCGGGAACTTCAAACTCCCAGCTGATCCACTGACACGGGGACTTCCACTGGCTTCCGCCTGCCGTATTCAGCTTGACCTTCTTATAATCAAACGGTTCGGTCAGCGGGCTGGTTCTGTCCTGAACAGGCCACAGCACAGAATCGGACTGAGAGCTAAAGTTCTCGGCCTGCGTAGTTAGAAGAATACCCTCCGTATCTTCATATCCGTTCTGTCTGTTAAGCGATATGTAATCCTGATAGGATAATGTGTACGGCTGCTGTCCAATTATAATGCTTTCAAGAAGGAACGGAATTCCTTCCGAAACAATCGAAATCAGGTGAGAGCCCTCTTCCAGATAAAAATACAGCTCGCCGTTGACGCCTGTCTGATCGGATAAATACTGTGTCCGCCATTCCTCTACCTGTACCGAGTTCGGCCTGATATCATTGCCGTCCTGATCCTGCCGGATTTCTTCATTCTGATAGGTCCTGCTTAAAGGACAGGTGTTTGCTTCCGTAAAGGGAAGCTCCTGATCGATATACAGCCCCACGGTAATTGGCACTGTGCTTTCCGCAAGCGCCATATATTTCAGTTTAATGTTATATAACCCGCTTTCCGGTATTTCAACCTCGAACGTAACCCGTCCTTCCTCATCGCCGATTCGAAGTCCTTTTTCAGAGCCCTCCAGATTCGTATAAGGAACCGCGCAGCCCTCATCCGAATATTCCTCCAGGGGCTCCAGTGAAACGTCAATTTCCTCTTCCGGTTTTTTGGCATCCGAATACTG
>DVNP01000219.1 GCA_018714285.1 Candidatus Caccomorpha excrementavium
ATGGATTATTTCTTAAATGAAGATGACCCATTTGACGATGGTTTTGGAGAAGAAGGTTTCTATATCTTCTGATCCGGCCAACGTCTTATTGTCATGTCCAAACACATGTTTATCTAACATATGTTCGATAAACATGTGTTCTTTTTTAGCTACTCCAAAAACGCAATTTCCTATAAAGTAAGAAAAACCAGTCCATCGCAGAAGGATGAACTGGTCCATACTGATTGCTTTCAAAATATATTATAATCGGAATAATTACATTCCTGCCTGCTTCGCAACTTCCTCTGCGAAGTTATCGCTCTTCTTCTCAAGACCTTCCCCGGTCTCATAACGAACGAATCTCTTCACCGTAAGGGGCGCACCAATCTCTTTGGATACGCTCTCAAGATACTTTCCGACCGTCATATCGCTGTCCTTGACATAGATCTGATCAACCAGGCAGATTTCCTTGAGCTCTTTCTTCAGGCGGCCTTCAATCATCTTCTCGATGATGTTCTCCGGCTTACCGGTATTCTCATTCATCGCCTGCGCCTTTAAGATCTCTCTCTCATGCGCGATATAGTCCGCAGGAACCTCATCAACTGTCACATGCTTCGGATACATGGCTGCAATCTGCATTGCCACATTCTTCGCAGCCTCGTGAGCAGCTTCACAGACATTCTCTGTTGCCATCTCAACCAGGATACCAATCCTTCCGCCGCCGTGAATATAAGACTCTACAAACCCGTCAGGAGCTGTAACCTGCTCAAATCTGCGGATATTCATATTCTCGCCGATAATGGCAATCTGGGAGGAGAGCTCCTCCTTCACCGTCTTGCTCGGATCGGCAAGCCAGGTCTCCGCCAGAAACGCGTCAATATCTGCCGCAGATGTTGCCAGAGCCTGATCCGCAACTGCGGATACATAATCACGGAACTTCTCATTCTTCGCAACAAAGTCCGTCTCGCTGTTTACTTCAACAATCGCAGCCTTCTTTCCGTCCTCGCTGACCTTCGTCATAACAATGCCCTCGGCCGCGATTCTTCCTGCCTTCTTCTCTGCAGCTGCAAGTCCCTTCTCTCTTAAGAACTCAATCGCCTTGTCCATATCTCCTTCCGTTGCCGCCAATGCCTTCTTGCAGTCCATCATGCCGGCTCCGGTCATCTCTCTTAACTCTTTTACCATAGAAGCGGTAATTGCCATTGTATTCTCCTCCTTCTGCCGCTTACTCGGCTACTTCCTCTGCATTCTCTGCATTCTCTTCTTCGGCAGAAGCCGCGCTCTCTTCCTCGGGAGCCTCCGTCATCTGAACGCCCTGATTCGCCTCGATTACGGCATCCGCCATCTTCGCGACAATCAGCTTAACGGCGCGGATTGCGTCGTCGTTGCCCGGAATCACGTAATCCAGCTCCTCCGGATCACAGTTCGTATCCGCAATGCCGATTAACGGAATCCCAAGTACATGTGCCTCCTGGATACAGATTCTCTCCTTCTTCGGATCCACAACAAAGATCGCGTCGGGAAGCCTCTTCATATTCTTAATGCCGCCGAGGTTCTTCTCCAGCTTCTCCCACTCCTTCTTCAGCGCGATAACTTCCTTCTTGGGGAGAACATCAAAGGTTCCGTCCTCGGACATCTTCTCAATCTGCTTTAATCTCTCGATTCTGGACTGAATCGTCTTGAAGTTGGTCAGCATACCGCCGAGCCATCTCTCATTCACATAGAACATTCCGCAGCGCTCGGCTTCGGACTTAATGGAATCCTGCGCCTGCTTCTTGGTTCCGACGAACAGAATGGTTCCGCCGTTCGCAACAATATCCTTAATTGCGAAATAGGCCTCGTCAACCTTGCCTACGGACTTCTGCAGGTCGATAATATAGATACCGTTCCTCTCCGTATAGATATACTCCGCCATCTTGGGATTCCATCTTCTTGTCTGGTGTCCAAAATGAACACCTGCCTCCAGCAGCTGCTTCATAGAAATAACGCTCATAATAATACCTCCATCTGGTTATGCTTCCGCATATGTCCTGTCCCCTGCCAACCGCCCCGGGCAGCACCATGCAGGGAATCAACATGCGTGTGTACTCGAACGTTCCTAAGTATAGCATACAATCCATAAGATGGCAAGGAATTTTCTTAAAAAAATTACAGCTTCTTCAGTTCGTCGAATACCACATCATTCACTACCTTAATATAAGTACCCTTCATTCCGGACGATCTTGACTCAATCACGCCGGCGCTCTCGAACTTCCGCAATGCATTCACAATGACCGAACGGGTAATCCCGACCCGATCCGCAATCTTGCTTGCGACAAGAATCCCCTCATTGCCGTCCAGCTCCTCGAAAATATGGGTAATCGCCTCCAGCTCGGAAAAAGACAGCGTGTTAATCGCCGCGCGGACCACCTGGACCTTACGCATCTCTTCTGCCGCTTCCTCGTTCACCGCGCGCATCATCTCAAGCCCCACAACCGTGGTTCCATATTCGCTCAGAATAATATCGTCTATAGTATATGTGCTCGACTTCTTATAAAAGAACAAGGTACCCAGCCGCTCTCCCGCAATATCAATCGGAGCAATAATCGCCTGATAGTCGTTCACTCCCTCAAATTCAAAGCCGAGCGTCATCAGATTCACATTTTCCTTAGTAGACAGAACATTCAGCAGTCGATCATTCAGCAACGGATCGATCAGCATTCCCACAGAATCCTGAATCAGCTCATGAATCGGCGTAATATCGCTGCGGTTCTTGACGCCAAGAACCTTCCCCTTCTTACTGATTACCAGCACATTCGAATCCAAAATATCACTCAGCACCAGGCAGATATCATTAAATACCACCTTGTGTGAATTGTTATTGTGCAGAAGCTTGTTAATCTTTCTTGTTTTATCCAACAATTGTACACTCATAATCATACCCTCCGGTCTGCATATCCTCTTGGCAACCCCATCATTGTTTTATTTTATCACACATTATCCTTAAAAACAATACAAATTTTGTAATTTTACATACAATTTCTACACTGCTCGAAAATATGTCAGCCGGAGACGGCACTGCTTTCTCTCACACCGGATTCAGCCTTCTGCTTCCTTGGCTTTCTCCTCCGTATAACCGCAGGTCTCGTCCATACAGACCAGTCTACTGCCCTTTTCCACAAGCATGCTGCCGCATTTGGGACACTTCTTCGCGGAGGGTTTCTGCCAGCTCATAAAATCACACTCCGGATTATTCTCGCAGCCATAATACCGGCGGCCCTTTTTCGTTTTCCGAATTACAATATCTTTGCCACACTTCGGAC
>DVNP01000220.1 GCA_018714285.1 Candidatus Caccomorpha excrementavium
GGACTGGATCTTTAATTCCCTCTCCTTATTCGCCTCTGCGATCTGAGTCTCCGCAAGAATCTTTGCCTCTGCGCCGAGCCGCTCGGACTCTGCCGTCTTAATCCTGGTCTCTTTAGCCGCGTCCGCCTCTGCGATTGCCGCATTCTTCTTTACTTCGGCAATTCTCGGCTTGCCGAGCGCTTCAAGATAACCGTTCTTATCGGAAATATCCCGGATGGTAAACGCCTTCAGCTCGAGTCCCATGCTCGCCAGTCCAACTGCCGCGACCTCCTGCACCTGGGACGCGAACTTCTCGCGATCCTTATAGATTTCCTCCACGGTCATCTTGGAGATAATCTCCCTGAGCTTGCCTTCCAGAACATCCTTGGCCGTATCCTTTATGATGTCGATGGTCTGCTGCTCTTTTCCCGTGTTAAACTGCTCGATCGCGCTTAAGATGCTGTCCTTGTCGCTCTTTACCTTAATAACCGCGACACCGTCCGCCCGGATATCCACGCCCTGTTCTGTACGGGCTCCGTCCGTTCTCACTTCGATCTTCATGTTCTCCAGCGAGATCCTGTCGGCGCGCTCCAGAAGTGGAATCACAAACCCGCCTCCGCCCGAGATTACGCGCTTCTTCATACCGGTAACAACCAGCGCCTTATCCTGCGGTACCTTCTTCCACATAGACGTAATCATCGCCAGCACCAGCAGAATCACCACAACAATGACAGCCGCAATAATAATCGCTTCCATACCTGTCCTCCTTCATTATAGTAGTTTTGAGATATATGCAAAACGCCTGCCGCGCTTACATCGCGCCTACTTCAGAGGAGCCACATAGAACACATGCTCCTGAATCCAGCAGATAGATACCTCCTCTCCGGCCGCGATCTCTGTTCCCTTTGTAGCCTTTGCCGGAGCGGTGAAGGTATTCCCGTTCACAACATAGGAAATCTGTCCGAACCCGTTCTCCTGAATCTTTTCCGTTACAACCGCCAGAACCCCAATCAGATCATCGCTATCCGGAGCGCTGGTGTTCTGCGCCTTTTTTAACGGCTTGATGACAAAGCGGTACAACAGCATGCTGACCAGAATTCCTGCTGCCAGAGCTATCAGAATAATAAAAATCCCCGCTAACCCCGTAGAGGTCTCAAGTATCATACCGATGCCGCCAAATACCGTCAGCAATACGATATAGATTGCCGGATTCAGAGGAATACTGAAATTAATTCCCAGTCCGTCCAGCGAAAAATCCATATCAAGACCTTCCATATCTCCGATCCCGAAAAAATCAACCACTCCTCCAAGTATCAGAGTCAGTACCGTAAGTAGTAATCCGACAAAGAAACACACCTGAAATACTGCTGTCATAGTCTGTCACCTCTCTTTCATCATGTTCTCTTTCCAATCCATTATAACAAACGGTTTTCGAAATGTATATTGTAATTCTAATATTTTCATATTAACGCTGTCTTATTGTAAAATTAAAATTATCTGAAAAAAGAGCCGGAATACCTTCCGGCCGGCAGCAGAAGCCTGTGCCCCTGCCGCCGGCCATTCGGCCCGACTCTTTCTTCTATCCTTTATTCTCCGGACTCTTCAGCCGGCGCCTCCTGTACCGTTACACTGACAGACGGTCCCTTTCCTGCATAGTTATGCGCCCATATAAGAACCTCGTCCTCCGCATTCAAAGGCTCCGGAAGCTCAACCGTGAACGTTCCGTCCGCGTTAACGGTGCCTCTGTATGTAATTCCTCCGACCTTGGCATATACTTCGGTCTGAGTCAGACGGAAGAACTCCTCCCGCTCCTCCTCTGTCAGCTCTTCTCCAGCCGTCCTGGACGGCTCTTTTTCACCGCCGGTTTCCTCATCTGCTTCATCTGTTTCATCGGCCTCATCTGTTTCACCGGCAGGAGCGGGAGCCAGCAGCTCTACCGTTCCGGTTACCTCCTCTGCCCCTTCTGTCAGTTCGGAAACCTCCGGCGCGTCAGGCGCCATCTTCATGACAACCGCCGATGTGCTCTTTCCTTCTCCGCTTGAGTTGACTGCCTTCACCGTAATCCGGGTTCCGGACATAAGCTGATCGGTCCGGAAATAGAAGACATTCTGATTCGTCTCTTCGTCATATTGATAATCATTCAGCGTATACTCTTCCTCTCCGGCTGCAAGGATCATCTGCTCGCTGTACGGATCGCCCAGAATCCGGATGACGCTCATGGTATTATCCGGCGCCCCGTCAAATTCCGGAATTCCCGGCAGAGGCAGCGCAACGAAGCTTCTTGCCGCCGTGATAATTCCTGCATCCACATACCGGCTTATTACATAGACATAGCTTCCCGGCAGCGGCACTACGCCATCGGGCAAAGTGATAAAATACCGTCCGCTCTGCCCTGCCTTCACTTCATACAGCTCATTCCCGTCCTGCGTCGGAACGGAAATATATACGGTCTCATTCGCCTTATAGCTGCCTGATATATGCTTCGCATGATAGGACACATCGCCGATTTCAATGGACGACTTCTCCCTTACGAAATCTTCGATATCCTCAACCGTATACACCGTATTGCTGCTCTTCCTTACGGAACCGTCTCTGGTATCCGTAGTATACATGATAATCTGATCGCCCGCATTCAGCTGCTCATTCGGGAATTCCAGCCTGAACGCGCCCGATTTGTCCGTCTGCGTGCTGTATACCCTTCCGTTGACGACTCCGTACACCGTATAGATTTCTCCGGACTCCAGAGCCTTCACCGTTCCGCTGACCGACTTTTCAATATTCGTCACCTCATACATCTGCGGAGGATACGGTCCTCCCTCGCCAACCTTAACGGAGGTTGATACACTCCTTCTGCTCAGATGATCCAGATTATATACCGTCAGCGTCGATCCAATCGTCTGTGCTGGAAGATACATGACAAAGTTCCTGTTATCATTCACGGCATACTCTACTTCCACAATCGTATACTTCTTATCATACAGATCTGAGCATGCCCGGAACAGCTCAGTGCAACCTTCCGGAACATAAACCGTATTACCCGTTATCACAATAATATCGCCGTCTTCATCATTCGTGTTGCCGGTCAGCGCCGTACTGTTGTTATTATAACCGTTCACCGACGGCTTATCAGGCCCTGTCCTCTTAACCCGGATCTTAAGCTTCTCGCTTACCCTTCCGGTCTCGATCTCCTCTGCATAGAGATAGATAACCGTTCCGCTCTTCTGATTCGGCAGATTATAGGAGAAGGTTCCCATCGATGTGGTCTTCGCCTCATAGGTTCCATCCGGAGTCTCGATTTTCACAACCGTTCCAAGCTCCGCGGTTCCCTTAATGGAAGACTTCCTGTTCGTATAGGTCTCTACGGTCGGGATACCCAGCACATCGGTCCCGATATTATCAACCGTAAAATAAAACACCGTCCTGTTCCCTCTTGCATCCTCCGCATAAATCGTATAATTGCCATTGTAATACACGGTAAAGCTTCCGTCGCTGATTTCCCTTGCTATATTCCAGCTGTAATCATCCGCGGGCACATTCCCCGTCTGATAACGCAGCTTCACAATTCCCGATGCGTCCGTCGCATCCACCAGCATCTTATAAGAAGACCTGGTCGGTCCCGTCTTCTCGGGCCGGATTACAATATGCGGACCGTCCGTATCCGTCAGACTGCCGCTTACGGCCTTCCCGATATAATAATCATAATCTTCGGTCTCCAGCAGCAGGCTTCCGTACCAGTCCTCATCCGACGCATACTCATCGGCAAGCGAAGAAGCCGGTAGCAGATACTCATATCCGGCAGGCAGCTTCAGATGCCAGTTATGATCCGGAACAATGGACAGAGTGCCTGACTTGGCCAGCAGCTTCACATAATCCGCAATCACGGTCTGGCTTCTGTTATAACCGCCGTAGACGATCTGATCGTCAGCCCAGGAGGTCGCATCCTTCGGCTTGGAAATACGATCGGTAACAATAATGAATTCCATGTCATCCGTCACGGGTTCCCCGTTGTACTTCACATCGGACACCCGGTAACTGGTATTGATTCTGTTCCCCGCCAGATCATATCTTGCGGAAATAGACGGATTAATCGTATAATCAATTCCATCAAAAATGAAGAAGTTCGACCAGACTTCCATCCATTCCTGCTTGATGAGAGGCTTTAACCCCGTCGAATCCATCAGCGCAAGCATCTCTTCCGAGGTCCATGACCCTTCGCCGTTAATCTCCTCGTAGGCGCTCGCCGGCCATTCCAGCCATTCCTTCAGCTGCCTGCCTGTAATCTTGTAGATGTTCACATAGGTATTATAGCTCTGGAGGGATCCCAGTCCCGCCTCCGTAATCTGCCCGGATATCTCCACATAATCCTCTGCGCCGTCCGCGCCGTAGCTCTTATAAGCAGACACCGCAATAATCGGAAGATCCTCGTATTCCTGCTTAGTTGTATGGATATAATTCATCGCATAGCTCTTCTTCGCATCATTGATCAGCTGAATGGCAGCCGTATCCTCAAGCAGTCCGAAATAATTCTGAATCGTATCCTTTTCATTCACTTCGGCAATAATATCCTCGCAGTATGCCTTCAGATCCGCCTCCCAGTCGCCATACAGCCCCGCAATCAGCTCATTCTCGGGATCGGAAGACGAAACCTTTCTTACCTCGCTCCTCTGTCCGGTCAGCGTCACACTGCCGTCCTCTTCAATTGTAAATGTCAGATCCGCAATGCCGATTGATCTTGCCCTGTTGTTCGCCATAATAATGAGCTTGCCGTTCACAAGGCCGGTCTCCTTATCCACGCCGGGGAGATCATAATAACTGGTTGTCGCGTTCTCCTCCGGGAAGGTATTATGTTCATGGCCGCACAGAATCACATCGACATCCTCGATCTTCGTCAGCGCATAGGACACATTCTTATAATTCTCCTCCGGATCCTCCGGTCCAAAGCCCGAATGAGAAAGTACTACGACAATATCCGCGCCCTCCTCCTTCAGCTTCGCGGCCTGAGCGGTTACGTTCGCTACAATGTCCTCAGTCTTGAGGATACCGGTATAGCTTTCTGTCTTGGAGGACAGCTTCGGAATCGTCTCGCCGATAATTCCGATTCTCAGAACCGCCTCTCTGCCGGATTCGGATGTAAGCGTTCTGGTAATGATCATATTCTCTCCGAACGGATGCTCTCCCGTCCTGGAGTCTGTCACATTGGACACGACCGTCTTCTCAATCAGCCCGGACGCATGAAGCTGATTCATTATGTAATCATATCCATAATCGAAATCATGGTTTCCAAGAGTAATGGCATCATAGCCGATCATTGCCATTGCCTGATAGATCGGCTGCAGAACCTCCGGATCCTGGGAAATGATATACTCCGTCGTGACATCATAGAGCACATCCCCGAGATCGAAGGTCAGGTAATTCCCCTCTCCGGCTTCCAGCCTTGCTTCCTCAATCACGGTGTAGAGCCTTGAGAAACCCCCCGTATATTCGGTTCCCTGCTCATAATTATATGTAGTAAGCTGTCCGTGAATATCCGTCGTAAATATCAGCCGAAAATCCGCCGTGTTATCCCCGGCCGCATCTGCCGATATGGTATCGGATACGCATACCAGCCCAAGAACAACGGCCAAGGTGAAAAACACGGCCGCATACCACAAGAGACTCCTCTTCCTTCTTACACTCATCTTCCCTTTCTCCTTCTTCTTATGTCAAAAACCATAGCTATCTGCATTTTACGAACATTGTAAGTCAAAAACAAGTCAGAAATGTGAAAGTTCTTGGGCGTTTCTCTTACAAAATCTTTAAGAATTCTTAAGTTCCCGCCCGATACCTTCCGGAAAGGGATATCCTCAGCTGAGCATCCCGCCGGCCATTCCGCCGGCCGACTGCAGAAGGAAAAGCTTTATTATCCGCGTCATCGAAAAGGCTCCGGACGGATTGACCGCCATGCTGATCAGGCAGAATACGACAAAGTAAAGGATACCGAATACAAGTCCCCACAGAAATTTTTTCTGTTCCGCCTTTTTCCCGATGTAGAAACCGCCTGCAAACGGCGACAGAAGATATGCCGCAATCAGAAATCCCCCCGCCGCGCCGGACGGAAGACCGGTATTGACAAGCAGCGCGGACAGAATCAGCAGCACCAGCATCGTCATAAGCCATGAAATCGCCATACCCTTCAGCAGAACAAATGCCGCGCCGCTCCGTTTGATTAATTTGTCCATACAAGAACCCCCGTTCCTGTCTAAGCAACTATACTTAAACATATGACGCATCCGTCGTTTCATTCCGCCAAGTTACAGCCGAATCCCGACAGGAAGCAAGACGAAACCTTAATCCTTCAGAAGGTTGCCAAAAAAGAAAAGATCCCTTATACTTATTATAACTGAATTCTCAGAAGAATCTTCAGGGAGGTACCATATGAAATATATTGACTTGCATCTTCATTCCAATTTCTCTGACGGAACCCTTTCCCCGTCAGAAGTCGTCTTCCGTGCCGCCGATCTCGGCCTCTCGGCCATAGCGCTGACCGATCACGATACCGTATCCGGTGTTCCCGAGGCGTTGTCTGCCGCCCTGAGTATGGAACCCGAAGACAGAATTACGGTAATCCCGGGAGCAGAGATAACAGCGGGATATCTTGGCCGTGATATCCACATTCTCGGCCTGTTCCTCGATTACAGGCATCCCGCCCTGAATCAGGCTCTGGACGAAACCGTCCGCTTAAGAGACCTGCGCAATGAGAAGATGGCCGAAAACCTCCGCCGGGCCGGCATTCCCGTAACCGTGGAGGCGCTGCGGGAAATGGAACCCCGCACGGTTATAACCAGAGCGCATTTTGCCCGTTTTATGACTATGCACGGTTATGTCAGAAGTAATCAGGAGGCCTTCGATAAATATTTAGGCAGCGATACTCCTTACTATGTAAAGCGGGAATACCTGGAGCCTGCGAATGTGATCCACCTGATTCATGAGGCCGGCGGACTGGCCGTACTGGCTCACCCGCTCTTGTACCGGTATTCGCTGGAGAATACGGAGATCCTGATAGCCCGCATGAAAAAGCTCGGCCTTGATGGTCTTGAAGTAATCTACTCCTCCAACACCGGATTCGATGAAGGCTATCTGAGGCGGTTCGCGAACCGGTATGATCTGGTTATGACCGGCGGTTCCGATTTTCACGGGAGCAACAAACCGCAGCTGGAAATCGGAATTGGAAAAGGGAATCTGAAAGTTCCCGAAACTCTGCTTGAGCCCCTTAAGGAACACCTCAGACGATAAAAATGCCGCCGGCTTCCATTCTCCGGCGGCATTCATTCCCGTTATGCAATTACTTCTTGTCCTTTTCCTTCCCCTTGCTCTCTTCCTTCTCCGGCTCTGCGCCGCTGTTCGGCTTCTCCACCTCAACAACCGCCGTCTTCTTCATCGGAATACGGCAGTTCTTGTTATTGCCGAACTCCACAATAATAATCTCTTCCATTACATCGATTACTACGCCGTAAAAGCCGCTTGTTGTAAGGACGCTGTCACCAACCTCAAGAGACGCCACTAAAGCGTCCAGCTGCTTTTGCTGCTTCTTCTGCGGACGAATCGCAATAAAATAAAAAGCAACGCCAATAATAAGGATATATACGACCGTTACCCAGATCGATAATCCTCCCGCTCCCGCCTCCGTTGTTCCTTCCGTTAAAAATGGCAACAAATTCATGGTTCTGTCCTCCTGATATTCATATGATTCTGTTCTGCCTCCCGCTGTTCTTCAAACCCGGCCAGCTTCTGCTTTTTATACTCGGAAAACCTTCCTTCCTCAATAGCCTTCCGAATCTCCTCCATTAGTTTGTTGTAAAAATACAGATTATGCGTGACCAAAAGCCTTAACCCCAGCATCTCCTTAGCCTTCAGCAGATGCCTGATATAAGCCCTGCTGTACCGGCTGCATACCGGGCAGCCACAGCCTTCTTCAATCGGCCCGCCGTCCAGCTCATACTTCGCGTTCATCAGATTCAGCTTGCCGCGGTTCGTATAAGCATTCCCGTGTCTCCCGTTCCTCGCCGGATATACACAGTCAAAGAAATCCACTCCGCGCTCCACCGCTTCGAGAATGTTGGCCGGCGTTCCGACCCCCATCAGATAGATGGGCTTATCCTGCGGAAGATACGGCACCGTCTCTTCAATAATACGATACATCTCTTCATGGGACTCTCCGACCGCCAGACCGCCTATGGCGTATCCGTCCAGATCCATCTGGGCAATCTGTTTCGCGTGCTCAATCCGGATATCCTCAAAGGTTCCGCCCTGATTAATGCCGAAAAGAAGCTGATTTTTATTAATGGTATCCTCAAGCGAATTCAGCCTTGCCATCTCCGTCTTGCAGCGGACAAGCCACCTTGTGGTTCTGGCTACCGAATTCTCCATGTACTCTCTTGTCGCCGGATGCGGCGGGCACTCGTCGAACGCCATCGCAATCGTCGATGCAAGATTTGACTGGATTCTCATGCTCTCCTCCGGCCCCATAAAGATCTTCCGCCCGTCCACATGAGAATTGAAATACACGCCTTCTTCTCTGATTCTGCGCAGCCCTGCGAGAGAAAACACCTGAAACCCGCCCGAATCCGTCAGAATCGGCCGGTTCCATGACATAAACCGGTGCAGGCCGCCAAGCCTTTTAATCACCTCATCTCCCGGCCTTACATGCAGATGGTATGTGTTTGACAGCTCTACCTGTGTTCCGATCTGCTCCAGATCCGCTGTGGATACAGCGCCTTTGATCGCCGCGGCCGTACCCACGTTCATGAATACCGGAGTCTGAACCGTCCCGTGTACGGTCGTAAGCTCACCGCGCCTGGCATTGCCGTCCTTGCATATTAGCTTGTACATTCCTGTCTCCTTATAGTTCCTTCACGGCATTTGTCTGCCGCATTATTACCAGTATAGAATACTTTCCTGTATTTTTCAACCATTATTTTTCGGTAACGGGCTTGTAGTCTGCCCCCGGAATTGGTACAATGGTACATGACACACAACGATATACAAGAAAGGGATACCCGTTATGGAATTACGCTGGAATCTGAACGATATTTATACTTCACCGGAGGATGCTGACCTCCTCGATGATAAAAAGAGACTTTTTGCCATGATACATAGCAAAGCAGAACAATATAAGACCTTTTTTACCGGGAAAACTGCGGTTGCGGACAAGCTGACCGATTATCTGCTGACAATCAATGAAATCAACAGTCTGTATCTGAAGCTGGCCGCGTTCGCGCGTCTGAGGCTGTCCGTGGACACTGCCGATAAGGCAGCCATGAAGCTGTCACAGGAACTGGAGAATATGATGCCGAAGCTCTCGGACATTAATCTCCCCTTCCTCCGCTTTCTGAATTCTGTCGGAACGCTGGACTATTATATTGAAGGACATTCTCTTCTGGAAGAACACAAGGAGATTCTGCGCGATCTCAGCGTTCAGGCCAGGCATCTGATGGGCGAAGAGGCAGAACAGGTTGTCAGCGCACTCCAGCCAAGTGCATCCTATGCCTGGGAAGAACTTCATGACGAACTGACCAAGGCCTTGATTGTGGATGTTCATATCGGCGGCGAGGTCCGTTCCGTCCCCCTTTCCGTTGCCAGGAATATGGCCTACGCCCAGTCCCGGGAGCTGCGCAGAGCCGCTTATACCGCGGAACTGAAAGCCTACCGGAAGTGCGCGGGCAGTATTGCGGCCTGTCTGAATTCCATTAAGGGAGAGGCTCTTGTCACCGCGCAGGCAAGGGGATTTGCGCATCCGCTTGATGTGACGCTGGCGGACTGCCGTATGGAGCGCAGGACTCTGGATTCCATGTTTCATGCCATCTGGAATGCCCTGCCCGATTTCAGACGGTATCTGAAGCATAAGGCTAAGCTTCTCGGATATGAGGGCGGACTGCCGTTCTATGAATTATACGCCCCTGTCGGACGTTTTACCTCCCGGTTCTCCTATGAAGATGCCAGGGAAATTATTATCAGGGAATTCTCCCGTTTCTCCAAAGAGCTTGGCGACTTTGCCGCGTATGCGTTTGACTTCGGCTGGATTGATCTGGAGCCGCGCGAGGGAAAGATCAGCGGCGCCTTTACCTGTAATCTTCACGCAATCAAAGAGAGCCGGATTATGATCAATTTTACCGGAACCTTCTATGATCTGACTACCATCGCGCACGAGCTTGGACATGCCTATCACAACGAGGTGCTGAAGAACCGTACCATCATTAACAATGATTACACCATGCCTCTTGCAGAGACCGCATCCATCTTCTGCGAGACCCTGGTTGCGAACGCGATCCTTTCACAGGCTGACCCGGAGGAGGCCTTTGCCATTCTCGAGCATAATCTGCTGAATTATACGCAGATCTGCGTGGAGATCCTGGCGCGTTATACCTTCGAAACCAACCTGTTCGAAAGGCGCAGAACCCATCCCCTCTCTGTCGCGGAACTGAACGAGCTTATGCTGGATGCCCAGAGGTATGCGTACGGAGACGGATTAACAGTGGATCTTCATCCGTTTATGTGGGCCTGCAAGCCCCACTATTACTTCCCGGACTTCCATTTTTATAATTTTCCCTATCCTTATGGCCTTCTCTTTGCCAAGGGACTGTTCGCGCTGTATGAGAAGAATCCGAAACCTGACTTTGTTGATATGTTCAACCGGGTTCTGTATGCAACCGGAGCATCCAATATGGATGAAATTTTTCAGATTATCGGCTGTCCGTCCGATTCTCTGGAATTCTACGGCAATGCGCTCCGTCTGATTACGAACCAGATCGATGCCTTCTGCCGGATGAATCTTCCAAGATAATCCATTGAAAAAAGCCGCCCCGTCCATACTAACGGACGGGCGGCTTTTCAGACATTCCCGAAAATGATTAATCTATTAACAACTGTTCTATATATTATCAGCCTACCGCAAATTTCTTTACAGTATTCTCAAATGTTGAATCATAACCCTGGCAGGCCACTGTAAGCGGATTGGAAATCAGGCTCAGAACGCCCAGGAAGGACTTTGCATCCACAATAATACGATTGTACTTCACGTCAATGTCAAAATCACATTTCTCCGCAGCACTTACAAATTCTTTCACATCTTCGGGTGCCTGTAAACGAATTACTTTGTCTTCCATATTAATCGCATCCTTTTCTTATTGAGTGACTTTATATGTTTGTTTTACAAGCTCTGTACTTTCCTGAGCTTATATGAGTTATATCATCTTTAACGAAATCCGTCAATATCATTTTTTTAACGGCATTTTTCCTGCTTTTTACAGTTTTTTTGTGCATTATGATTGTTTTATCCCCGCGCTGCCCGTTTATTTTTTTCAAATCTAATGATATTTTTTTAACGAATAGGATATTTTTTCCTTTTTCTGCCTGTTTCCTTTTAGTTTCCGGCCGAATTTTTGTTTGATTTTTTCCAGATTTAACAAAAAAATCAACTCTACCATTTTTGGACTTTAACTGGTATAATATGCCTTATAGACAGGCAGTCACTGTAGAAAGGAGCTTTCTGATGGATATTCATGAAATAAAGACACTCTCAGATGCTATTCGGGAGAACGTGGAACGGGTTATTGTCGGCAAGTCTGATGTAATCGATCTTCTTCTGACCGCCCTGTATGCGAACGGTCATGTTCTGCTTGAGGACGTCCCCGGAACAGGCAAAACCATGCTCGCAAAATCAATCGCCCGCTCGATCGGCGCCGACTTCGGACGGATTCAGTTCACTCCGGACCTGCTTCCGTCCGATGTTACCGGACTGAACTATTTTAATCAAAAGGAAGGAGAATTCGTCTTCAGACAGGGTCCCGTCTTCAGCCATATTCTGCTCGCGGATGAGATCAACCGTGCGACTCCGCGAACCCAGTCAAGCCTTCTGGAATGTATGGAAGAAAAACAGGTCACAATCGACGGGAATACCATGCCCCTGTCCGGACCTTTCTTAGTTATCGCGACACAGAATCCCGTAGAAACTGCCGGAACCTTTCCTCTTCCCGAAGCGCAGTTGGATCGGTTCCTGATGCAGATTTCGGTCGGATACCCTTCTGAGGAAGAAGAGATTGCCATTCTTACCCGAACAGCCTTTTCTAATCCGCTGGACCGTCTTACCCCCGTATGTTCCCGCGAGACGCTCCTTTCGGTTCAGGAGTCCATAGACAGCGTATATGTACATCCGCTGATTCTCTCCTATTTGATCCGGATTGTTCACGCAACCAGAGAACACAGTCAGATATCCCTCGGGGTATCCCCGCGCGGAAGCATTGCCTTTCTCAGGTGTCTCAAGGCCTATGCGGCGCTGAAAGGTTCTTCCTTCGCAACTCCCGAAATGGTCAAATACCTGGCGCCGTACTGCCTCGCGCACCGGCTCCTGCTGCAGGCTTCCTATCAGCAGAGCGGTTCCGGCGCCGGATATATCCGGGATATTCTTGAGGAGGTTCCCGTGCCGACCGAAGATTTTAATAAGAACTAGACGGCGTCGTCCGGCGCCGGACGATGTATGCCGTCAGAAGGGAGGAACCATGCTGCTGTTACTGTCAATTCTGTTATGCGCTGCCATACTGTATTACGGACAGGACAGGCTCTATCGCGCCTGCTGGAGAAAAGGGCTGTCCGTTGAGCTGGAGCTGTCCGATGAGAAGGCAGTGGAAGGATCGGTTCTTACGCTGACCGAAACAATCAGCAACCGAAAGCTTCTGCCCCTTCCTCTTGTCCATATCAAATTTGTCACTGATCGAAGTCTGGTATTCGAGGATGATCCGCATGCATCCGTCACGGATTCCTATTACCGCAACGACATCATGACTGTATTATCCTGGCAGAGGCTGTACAGAACGCTGCCGTTTACCTGTACCAGACGCGGCTATTATACCTTCCGCGAGCTGACTGCCACCTGCGGCAATCTGTTCTTCAATACGAACCAGCTGGCCGGCTTCCCCTGCGGGAAGACGCTCTGTGTCTATCCGCGCTATGTAGATCCGTCCGTATTTGACCCGGCGTTCCGCAGAATGCTTGGCAGTGTTCTGACCCGGCGTCTTCTCAACGAAGACCCGTTCGAATTCCGCAGTATCCGGGAATACCAGTCATACGATGATCGGAAGTCCGTGAACTGGAAGGCCTCTGCCAGAACCGGAACCCTGAAGGTCACAACCCATGATTATACGGCTGCGCAGCAGGTACGGATTCTGATTAATCTTGAAGAATTCTCCGTCCTGCGCCATGATCATCTGCTGGAGGAGGGAATCCGGCTTGCGGCCACAGCTGCGGCCGCCCTGCTTAATCGCGGCATTCAGGTATCCCTGTTGTCGAACGGCCGCGACATTATTTCCCGCCTGCCCGTCAGTATTCCCGGCGGATCCGGTCTGAGCCATCTTAAGACAATCCGAGAAGCGCTGGCCCGGATCGATCTGAGTCAGACTGCCAGACCGGCCGCCGCCCTCCTTGACAGGATTATCACGGAAACCCGCGCGCAGGATTATCTGATTCTGATATCCTCTTACCAGAAGGAGGATATGAAACGGCAGCTGAGGATGCTGCCCGGCGGGACGGACTCCTTCCTGTGGATATTCCCCTGCGAAGAGGGAATGGATCCGGAAGTCGGTTCCGATCTGAGCAGCAATGTTATTCTCTGGCCGGTCAGCTAGAAAGGAGGATCTGAATGAAGCAAAGGCTGTACCATCTGTTAAGCTCTTTCCTTATGGGAGAAATCACCCTGCTGTTATGCCTGCCGATCGGAATGTGCGTCATTCCGATCGTCCTGGGTACTTCGGATGCCGTCTCTTTTCCGCTGCTGTTCCTGGCCGCTCTGATTCCTATACATATCCTGATCCGGGAATTTACCCGCAGCATCGTTACCTTTTTTCTTCTGCATACAGCCGCGGCTGCCGTATGCTTTATGCTTCTGTGCTATGGCCGAGAACCGTTTTTTGCCGTAATCTGTCTGCTCTATATCATTCTGCAGACCATTTTAAGCATCAGGGAACGCCTGCTTCCGGAAAAGCTTCCGGAGAATCCTTCCTTCCTGCTCCTCATCCCTTCCTTCGCTGCCATGGCGTTCTGCGATCGTTTCGGATATCTGTCGCTGCAGAGGCTCTTTCCTGTGATTCTTGGCATCTGTATCCTCATGTATCTGTTCAACAGCTACCTGCTGAACTTCATGAAATACAGCCATGTGGAGATGCCTAAGGATCGGACGCCCTACCGCCAGATTACGGGAACCTACCATATGATGCTTGGAATATTCGGACTCGCGGCCGCTGCCGTCATGTTCGCAGCTCCTTATCTTCCCTTGGGTCCTGTCCTGAACTTCATCGGGAACACCCTGCTCTCCCTGATTCGCTTTCTCGTCAGACTGATTCCGGGAGGCGGCAGCCAGACAGAGGAGGAACCCGTCACGCAGCCGGCATCCTCTGAGCCTGTACCGGACAGCGGCATGATGATTATGGAAACCGGCGAGACCTTTTGGCTCTGGAGGCTTCTGGAGACAGTCTTCCTGTTCCTGGTAAGAATCGGCCTGATTGCAGGCATTATAATCGGAGTCTCATTTGCCCTCTACCGGATCTGCAAAGCCTTTTATGCAAGGCATATGGACAGTACCGATCACAGCGAGGATCTTCTTGTCACCGAACGAAGGGAGCGTTTAAGAATCCGCCGGGCCGCCGCAGGAAAACGGCCGCGCAGATTCTTTCCGCGCAGTAATTCGGAACGCATCCGGAGAGATTTTTACAATCTGATTGCCAGGCGCCCGGAGCTGATCCGGCCTGCAATGACTCCGAAAGAGCTTCTGTTGGCCCGGCTTAATTCCGAAGCTTCCGCCCCGGATTCCCAAACACCGGATACGACAGACAGAGCAGACAAAGACTCCCTGTCCGTTGATACGCTGTCCATGCTCTACGATAAGGCGCGTTATGACGAACGGGATTGCACCAGGGAGGAAACGGAGGAATTCCGCCGGATCTCGCGGACGCTTTGATACCGATACTCTTGTAAGAGAAAGGGCTTATCGGTCAAAGCGAAACTTGAATAGCGCGGCAATTAGCTGCTGCTTCACATTTACTTATGGTCTTTTCCCTCCATGAGCCGCCGTAACCGCTGCAAGGCAAGATGGATATGCCGTCCCGCTGTGCTGCGTGTCCGGCCGATATGTACGCCGATCACTCGCTGCGGCTGGCGCAGGAAATGGTAACGGAAAATTTCTTCCTGCGTCTGCTCCGGCAAAAGTTCAAGGGAAACTTCCCGTTCCCACCTCTGGCGCAGCTTCAAAATTTTATCTATGGCTGCGTGACGAATGACAATCTTGCAAAAGGCGTTGTGCGTATGCCGGATATATTCTTGATATTCTAACTCGGTCATGGAAGTTCCCCCTTTCTGAATGATGAGAAAGGGCGGCAGCACTTTTTGCTGTCGCCCCTTAGCTGCCTACCAGCAAAGACAGGCGGGGCGGTCAATGGTGGGCGTAGCCCATTTACTTGCCGTTGACTGGCTCGGCTGGCTTTGCTAATAGCCCCAATTCGCGCCAACGCTCTTGTATAGCTTGAGCATATGTGCGATTGGATTTTTAAGTATTCACATGAAACATTTCAACGCTTATCTATGATTTTATCAATTAACCCAAAATCCATTGCCTCGGTTGCTGACATATAATTATCACGTTCTGTTGCAATGGCAATTTCCTCAATGCTTTTTCCAGTATTCTCTGCTAAAATAGAGTTTAGGCGTTCTTTGCTTTTTTGTATATGGTCGGATGTTATTTTTATATCTGTTGCCTGTCCCTGAATGCCATTTCCGTGAATTGCTGGTTGGTGTATCATTATTTCTGCGTTTGGCAAAGCGATACGTTTTCCTTTCGTTCCACCAGCTAATAAAAAAGCTCCAAAGCTGGCGGCAAGACCAATACAAATAGTTGAAACATCACATTTTATATATTGCATTGTATCATAAATAGCAAAACCGGCTGATACAGAACCTCCAGGACTGTTTATATATAACTGTATATCTTTTTCGGGGTCTTGTGCTTCTAAAAACAACATTTGAGCAATAATCAGACTGGCTGACATATCGCTTACTTCTTCCCCTAAAAAAACAATTCTGTCGGATAGTAACCGTGAAAAAATATCGTAACTTCTTTCTCCACGGCTTGTCTGTTCAATAACATAAGGTATCGTACTCATGCAGCAATCTCCTTAATTTGTGTAATAAATTTGTAACTAGAGATATAGGAACAACACAAAGAAATTCTGTTTTGTTTTGGTATAAAGATTCCCATGTCCCTATAAATTTTAGGTGGATATAAATATATTTGTTTAAAAGCAAATGAAAATGATTGTTGTGTATCATATCCAGCTTCATACGCAATTTGCATTATTGGCTTATCTGTTTTTACCAGTTTTTCAGCAGCGACAGTGAGCCTGCGGCTTTGTAAATATTTATACATGGTAATTCCTGTATACTCTGTAAAAATGCGATTAAGGTAGAATTTGGAATAACCAACATTTTTTGATATATTATCTAAGTCAATTTCTTTCTCTAAATTCTTCTCGATATAATCTATGACTTTTTTAACAACTTCTTTTTGGTGTTTCATCCTATATCCTCCTTGCACTCTTATTTATTATAGCAAGTTTAAATATGCGTTGTCTTAATAAAAAATGCTATTTTGGTACCAAATTTTTAAATTTATGCTATTTGACATGAGGAATGAAAGGGATTCCGTAGTCGTCGGCATTGTGGGAATAGCAAGTTATACACATTCCCA
>DVNP01000221.1 GCA_018714285.1 Candidatus Caccomorpha excrementavium
TCCCAGAATATTTCTTGCTTCCCGGATACCGATATCCGATGCCGTCTGGGAAAGCACCGCCTGCCCGTATATTTCAGGCAGATAGGCAGAGAGAGCTTCTTTATATTGCCATGCGATTTTTCGTCCCAGAATCATTGCTTCCGAAACCTCGTCCGCCTCCGTCCCCCAGATATGCCCCGCATTAAATCCAATGGTTCCAGGGGCAACGACAGCCTGACAGATATGAGCATCCCGAATCAGCGGAAACCTCTCATCCTTTAAAATATCATAGATCAAACTATTCTTATTATGCATATGAAGTGTCGGCGCTTTTCGATATTCCTCCTCATTCACATTGGAAAACGTAAAGCACAGCGAAGACGGTTGTTTTTCACCTGCAACATGCAAAAACTCCACCCCTGCAAATTCTGACAGATCCGCATTTCCCGTTGCGTCAATATATATCTTTGCCCGGTATGCAGCAAGACCCTCCCGGTTCGCCGCAATCAGCGCCTCGATCTTCCCTTCCCCGTTAACTGCCGTATCGCACACTCTTGTAAAAAATAAAACCTTAACTTTATATTCTTCCATTAATTCATCATATATTTTTTTCAGAGTTTCGGCATGAATGGGAACCCAGTTAAGCGCCGCCGGATCCACATGCGGCATTCTCTCTTTCAGCGTTTCAAAAACCCGGTATCCAATTCCCCGATAAATCACCTTTTCTCCATCCGAGAACGGGCACCAGCTGGGTACAAGTCCGCCGGATGCCATTCCTCCAAGCATTCCGGACGCCTCAATCAACAGAGTTTTCGCTCCCTGTCTCGCCGCGGCTGCTGCGGCTGCGCATCCCGCCGGCCCTCCTCCTGCTACAATTACATCATAACACGGATATTCCGGCAAATCAATTTCATATCTCACAAAAACACCTCCCCGGTTTAATCTTGAATCTTAATATCGCTAAACGGAACAACGGGCAGATAACTGTAACTGTCACAAGGCACAATTCCATGATCATTATACCGATCACAGCTGACTGACGCATTATAGGCTATTTCTCTCTCAAATTCAAGAATCATGCTGTTATCTCCCGGACACGAATAATTCTTTGGAGTAATTCTTCCTTTTTCATCTGTCAGAGAAACCATCAATTGATCGGCGCTGATGCCGTGAGCGTCAATCGCTCCATACACATGATCAAAATATAATCTTATAGAAGTTTTGTCTTCCCTGACTGCCCGGATAATATCCGGCGCATCACATATAATCTGCCTTCCGTAAATATATTTCAGCGCAGTATTTGCAGTCCTCTCTCCGATTACCATATTGGATGCCGCTTTATTATGGATTCCGTCACAGACCATAAGATCAATGGAGGGAACCATATACAGCTTCGGTATTTCATGCATTGCCCTCCGCTGTGCTTCCCGAATCTTAGAGAAGCCGTACCCGGACCGGCTCTCATCTTTTCCCTGATTGGCAGTATATTTATTCAGCTGCACCGTCAAAATCGGAATCCGGTCTCCAAAGACTTTCCGAAAATCGGCGCAGACCTGCTTAAACCGCTCAAAATATTGCTCTCCCACAGCATCGCCTGAGGTATCATTGCAGCCCTGATACCATATAATTCCCTTTATTTCACTTCCCGATGCTCTCACTATTTCGAGCGCATTCTCAAAATATTTTCCCCCTTCTTCCCTGTTCCAGTCTGCAAGGGACAATCCTCCCCTTGCTCCCGGAATCAGGCCGATTGGATATCCCAGCACCCGGTTCAACACTTTGCCGAAATTCAGCCAGGGACTGTGATCAACATGTATCTTCTCCTGTGAAAGAGGGAACCGGTTATCAGTCGTATCATGAATTGGATGCGACGCCATATCCCACACTCCACTCAGCCGAAACAATCGTACATCCGTCGAAACCGGATCGTTAATACAATCCCTTCCAACTCCTGCCGCATTGCTTTGGCCGGAGATCAGATACACATCCCCGACTCCGATATGGAAAATCCGGGCACCACTGCTCTCATTCGTTCCATGAAATTGCAGACAGGTTTCAATCCTGTAGGGTCCTCCGGCCGGAATCCTGATTTCAGCCTTCCAGCGTCTCTCCCGGCATCTGACGGAATATGGCCCGGTTATTCTTGCGTTGGTATTCTCATCCGTTACATACACGACAACCCTCAGATCTTCCCGCTCCGCAATCTCTTCCTCCACCTCAATTCTTCCAAAGAGAACTGCGTCCGCATAACCATCCTTCTGCTGCAGGACCTGCCAGTTCCATGGTCCGCTCTCAATAATTACTCCATACATTGAAATCCTTCCATTATCCTTCCCGATCATCCTTTCATCCCATCCAATGTCCGCTTCACCGCATCCACAAGCGGCCCCGAACAGAACCGATAGCCCGCGTTCGTCGGATGAACTCCTTCAAACGTCAGATAGCGAAGGTTGAACCGGTTCATACCGGAGCTTCCGTACAGATCCGCAACCGGGCAGCTGTAAAACGCGCCGATTTGAATAATTGCCTGCGCATAATCCTTCAGCGTATTGCCATGGATTCTGGTATCTATCGTATTAACGGGAACATTCCCCTTTCGGTGAAGCGTACACCGGTGCAGCGGCGTCATCAAAATAACCTTAATCAGAGGATTGGACTGATAAATATAATCCAGCGCCGTACAGTATTCCCCCGTGAACGTCGCGTCATGCTTTGCTTCCGTACTGTCCGGGATCTGTCCGATCGGCTTGCCGGCAGAAAAATCATTCACGCCGACTCCGATAATAACCAGATCCGCGTCGGAGAAATCCTTTGACAGAATCACTTCCTTTTGCTGGCTGATTCCCTGTCCGCCCCGGGCAAAGTTATAGGTTTCAAAGTCAAATAATCTCTCTAAAATCGTCGGATATCCCTCGCAGAGCGTTCCAATCTCATTCTGATTGTAGTCCGCCGGATATGTATAAATCTTCTTATCCTGCGCAACGATACTGTCTCCAAAAAAATATACCTGCTTTTTGTCCTGATCCATGATGACGAATCCTCCTGTCCTGTTCTTTCCGTCCTTCCTGTGCTGCCCCGAATGCCGGCAGTTACTTCTTTGCGTTCGAGTATAACACACGGCATGTTTCATGTCAGTATTAATATTTTGACTTCCTTTTAATTTAAAACCTTTCTGCGGGAACCATTCTGCTCTTCCTCCGGTTCCGACAAAAGTCATGAGATTGCAAACATGTAAAAATCTTAATATTGCTTCCTGCTCTTTCCTGACCTAAGATGAAACCAGAATAAAAAGAAAGGAAGTAATCTCTATGGAACTCTACAACAGCAAGAGCAGAACCCTTGTGTCGTTCGGGTATGAGGAAGCCACGGATTCCTATACTCTCAAGACCAATGCCATTGATTCCTGGTGGAGCAAAGACGATCTTTCCTTTGCATATGAACGTTATTCCCTCCCCTACGGGGAATGCAGCCGTATCGAGCTGAACGTAATTCTGACCTCCTTTCAGGAATTTGAGGCCAGAGCCTCCGCAGGCCTTGCCCTTCGCAATTCTCTGACTCCGTCCGCGGCGAACGTGTTCCTGATTGCCCGCAGGAATACGATTTTCATGACCTTCCGCCGGCATGACGGAGAGAATACCTACGCGGTCCGCACCGATATGCCCAATGGACTCTCTTTTCCGCTTGCCCTCCGGCTGGTCAGACAGGGCAACATCGTTTCCGGCAGCTTTAAGGAACCCGGATGCGATTCCTGGCGCCATGTCGGAAGTGTTGATATTCCGCTGGAGAGTGAGCTCTATGGCGGCTTCGGCGGGTATTCCTATCTGGCGGACTACCCGATTACTGCAGTATTTCAGCATTATCGCGCCGAAGTTACGAATACGGATTTTGCGCCCGTGGATCTGTCACGGACGGATAACGACGAGATTCCTGCCGGACTGCTGATGAGGGAGCGATTTGAAGACGGTTCTGTTACGAATCTGCCCGCCTCTAAAACGAATCCGGTCTGGAGCAATGTGACACATGCAAATATTATCGAGATAACGGAAAAAGACGGAAGAAAGAACCGGGTATGGCATAAGGACTTCATGCCGGGATACCATTTTGCCGGAAATGTCCGCTGGACAGACTATGCCCTGACCGCAGATATTCTGTTCACAAAAGCCTGCCGCAGCGCCTCCAAAAATCAGGTCGGCTTCTTTGTCCGTCAAAGAGAAATGGATCTATACGGCAAGTTTCACTATGGCGTATACCTGACAGACGGAAACAGTATCCGGATCTGTAAATCCGTGGCAGAGAACGGCTATAACATGGTTCCTCTGGTATCGGCGCCTCTTGACTATTTAAGCAATCTCGGCGAATGGAACCGTATCCGCATCGAAGCGTTTGACAATACCGTTACCGTATTCTGGAACGATACACGGGTTCTTTTCTATGAGGATACCGGTACGGTCATTGCTCCGTTCGGAAGAATCGGATTCATGACCGAGGATACTTCCGTATATCTGGATAATTTCATCGTAACTGAAATGGAAGATCCGCTCGGAGGAGCTTATGACAATCTGATCGGCGGACTCTTTGACGAACCGGCCCCGGCTGATTTTGTATATGACATTGACGCCGAGGAAGATTCTTTATTTATAAGCAATTCAGAAAGCACAACCGGATATTAATGACAAAGGATGGTGTCAATTATGGAACAAACAATGAAACCTGTTATCTATTACAGCGGCAATACCTGGCAGCTGCCCGGAGATATCGCTGTTCTGTCCGGAAGTCTGATTGGTACTCTGGCCGAATCCGTATCCATCACAAGACTTCCCGACGGCACCGCGCGCTCTATTCCCGGATATCCTGACTATCCGGCCTATGATCGAATTCTGACAAAAGAAGAACAGGCCTTTGCTCTCCCGCCCTCCTTCCGGGAAGCAGACGCGTACTGCCCGGAGATAATTCAACGGACTGCCGATTCCATTAAGTTCCGGATCCCCCCGAATCTTCGTCCCGGTATCTATTCGGTCAGGCTCCTTCTTCGCTCCGGGTCCGGCGTTCTTTCCGCGTATTTGAATACGCCAAATATTACATTTGCGCTCGGCGAGGAAGGCCTGCGCGCGATCCCCGGAGGAACCTTAAGACTCTGCGGATACAATCTGGCTCCCGAAGGCGGAAAGCCTCTGGCATTTCTCCAGAACACCCTCGATCCGTCTGTCCGGTACCTTCTTAAGGACGCCCTGATTCAGGATCCGTATTCCGTTACCTTCACCGTTCCGGACGGCATTGCGTTCGGCAGTTACCGCGTCTTTTTGCATAACGGTTACGGAGACGATACTGCCTGGTCTTATCCGGTACCGGTCCAAATCGGAACACATCCGCGCAGCAGCTGGCCTTCTGAGGTCTTTGACGTTACAAAATATGGAGCCGTCGGAAAAGGGACTCTCCATAATGATACCCCCGCCATTATCCGGGCGCTTCGGGCTGCAGAAAAAAACGGAGGTGGAGTTGTGTATTTTCCGAAGGGAACTTACACTCTCGTATATCCTGTTACAATCCCGGAGCATGTCGTCGTAATGGGGGACGGCATCCGCAGAACACGGCTTGTCTGGATTCCGTACCTGTGGGATTTCGGTGAACTTCCTGAATCCATGATTACTCTGAAGGGAAATGCCGAAATATGCGGAATCGACTTTACGGGCTCGCGGCTTGGTCCTTTATTTACTGCATCCGATTCCAAAGACCATTCCCCGGAAAATATTTTCATCCACAACTGCCGTGTTTACCTGACGCCCTACACCGGCTCTCCGACAGAAGGAATTCATCCCCGCGGCAACGGCAGAGAACCGGACTGGCTGTATGCCAGAACATACAAGGAGCTGAACAGCTACCGCAGCGCCAACGGATCCATTGTATTTAAAATGAGCGGCGTCAGAAATCTGAAGATTCTGGACAACGATATCGATACCGAAAGCAGCGCCTACCGCTTCCTCCGCTGCGCAGGCGTCCGGATTGCCGGCAACACGATGAACGGACGCTCAGAAGCATCCCTTGGCGGCGTAACAGCTGCCATAATAGAATATAATACGATGAACGGATATGCGAATACCCTGTCGGGAGACGGAATCTACTGTGCCCACAACAGGATGACCAACCGGGATGACAACAACCGGGAAATTATGACGAGCGACGGTCCCGGACATTATGGTTCCTCAAACGGAAATACTTATATGGATACGCTGAACGTCGAAGGAACTCTCTTCCGGCTTGATCAGTCCTTCGCATCCGGAATTCTTACAGGCAAACAACTTCTGATCCAGGAAGGCCCCGGCGAAGGACAGATGCGCCGGATTACGTCAAACGAAGGCAATACCGTAACTGTGGAATCCCCGTTTGCGGCGGCTCCTGCTGACAGGATCAGTAAGGTCAGCATCATGTCGGCCCGCTCAAACACTGTTTTTTACAAAAACTATATGTATAATGCAGGCGATTTCCAGTTCTATGGCACACAGCTGAACACGCTGGTTATTAATAATACCTTTGAGAAAACGCGCGGGTTTGTATCGAGAGGCTGTAATATCTATAATTTTCTTCAGCCGAACTGGTACATCTCCGTTTGCGGCAATCATTTTCTAGATGCGAATTACCTGCACAATGTAGGCTATACTCCTGACTGGCTGAAGGCGCTGCCGAAACTTGAGATCTGGGGCGGTTCCGGCGTAGCCAATAACCAGCTGTGCACTCTGGTCCGGAATAATACGCTTGAGGACGGATTCTTCCTACATATTAAAGGCGACGGGAACGACAGCCCGATCACAGATTTGATTATACAGGGAAATCAGATATCAGACGCCGATTTCGGGATCTATCTGATTGCCTCTTCCTTCGCGGACGGGGTCCTCTTCTGTGACAATACCTTCTCTCATGTGGAGAAACCCTATGTGGCAGCGAAATCGGACGAAAAACAGACGATACAAAACAAGCTCGGATCGCAGCGGTATCTGTTCCTGGATAATGAGGTGATTCTGGAAGCATATTAATGCTTCCAGATCCCCTTCACCTTACACGGTTCTTTTTTTCCTTACTGGTCAGCAGTTTTCCTACAACTGCTGATGTTATAAAAAGAAATCCCAGCCGAATCTGCCGTGAAGAAACTTCCACGAAAAACAATATCAGAGAAACCAAATAAGTAATAAGGGTTCTGTGATAATTCGACGAAATCTGTACAATCACGGAGAAGAACAGAAAGACTCCGGCAAGAATCATCAAAGGCCGATACTCCGGCATCAGTCCGGCCAGACACCCGAAGGTCACGGCAATTCCCTTTCCCCCATGAAATCTGTAAAAAACCGGGAAGATATGTCCGAAGAGAGGCGCGGCCATCACCAAGGCAAGCCCCGTCTCTCTTCCATCTGGAACTAGATGCAGATAACCGTATACCGGCAGAAATCCTTTCAGTACATCCCCGCACAATGTGGCGATTCCACAGGCCTTTCCTCCATACCGAAACGCATTATAGGTTCCCGGATTCCCATCCGGACTGCTCTCAAGATATCCGTTCTTCCCGGACAGCTTTTCCAAACACCGCGCAAACAGCACGCTTCCGCACAGATAACCGATGATCACAAACCATACCGTATCATACATTCCGCAGATACA
>DVNP01000222.1 GCA_018714285.1 Candidatus Caccomorpha excrementavium
TTCTCTCCCGCTTCTGTCACACATACCGACTCCGCTCTGCAGTAATAGAAGATGCCTCCTCCCGGATAGGAAGCATAATACCAGCCCGCGTCAAACTGTCCCGGATTCGACGCCTGATCAAACGCTCTGACTTCTCCGAACGCCTCAACCCGATCCCCATAGCATATACTGCCTGAATCCTCTACATACAGCAGGAGCCATTCCTCCGTTCCTTCTTCCCCTGCTCATTCTATCAGACAGTCCTTCAGTACAATCGAAGCCCGGCCTTCCTTCCTCGTAATTCTCTCTGCCCGGCCTGTAATTCTGAAGCTCTTCCGTTCCTCCTTCAGGGCCGGTTCTTCCTTCCCGGATCCGGTCTTCTCTCCAAACACGCTTCCGGGAATGATTTCCCGGAAGCGTGACCACTGCCTGATCCCGGCCGCCATTCCGAACAGGAAAAAGGCCGGCCAGAAATAATAGATCCACAGCCTCTTTTTCCTGACCGACATGAATATCAGACCTGTCAGACATACCGTTCCAAAGAAGATACCCGCGGCCGATATCCTCTCTGCATCGTTCCCGCACAGCCCGGCCGCGAACCGCGCGGTAAAAATTCCGGCCGCATAAGCGCTTACGGCCCATAAAAACGGCCTTCTTATCCGTTGAACAACGATAATATCTCCAATCCGCCCCGCCTTAATTCTCGCTGTCGATCAGCTCAAGATTCCGCTCAAAGACTCCCGAAAAATCAAGGTCATCATAGGTCTTTCTCGCTTCTCCCTCTATGGTAAACTGTACTTTATTTACATTGGACAGCTCTACAAGAGAATTCACTACGGAATAGACTGTAACTTCGGCAGATACTCCGGAACGCTTCTTCATGAACTCTTCACTCAGATCAACATAACAGATTCCGTCTTTTGTTGTAATTCCGAGAACCTTTGTCCCCTCCGGAATCGTCTGATACAGCCCCTCTTCTATCGGTCCGTTCAGCAGCTGTCCCAGTATAATCTGCTCCATGGAAAGCGTACCGTCATAAGCAACCGTCACATCGGAGCCAAGAAGCTTTGTTCCGTCCTCATTTGCAAAATATACGGTTACATTCGCATTCTGACCGCCCGTATTATCAATAAAATCCTCTGCCGTCATCCGCCCTGTCGGATTGCCTGAGGAATTCATCAGCGGAAGCCCTCCGACCTGAAAGGACACGCTGTCCACCCCGTCAATCTGACACAGCATCTTAACAATCGCCGCCCGGCACAGAATCTCCGTAACGGAATTCATAGATGTATAACCCGAATCAAAATTGAGGGTTATGCTTCTGCTCTCTATATCATATCCGCACTCCCTGATAATTACGTTATCCGGCTTGGCCTTCTTATAAGAGAAGTTTTCCGGTTCCGCCGAATTAATCGCCTCCAGCATCTCGGCAATCTGACCTTCTATATCCGCGGCTCTCATTGTATAGCCTTCGCTCACTACTTTTGTCTAGGTGCTGTCCAGAAAATAGAGCCAGTAATCATATTCCTGCTCTTCCTACTCTTTCCCGCAGCCTGCAGATACGGATACCGCGATCAGCAGGATCCAGCACAGAAACACCTTCATTACTCTGTTCATATCTTCCCATCCTTACGGAATATAACTGAGCGGAATCCGCACGGTAAAGGTTGTCCCTTCATTCTCCTTGCTGTACACTTTAATCGCTCCTTTATGAAGCATGACAGCGTTCCTTGCAATCGAAAGCCCGAGTCCGGTTCCGCCCGTCTCTCTGGTTCTCGCCTTGTCCACTCTGTAAAACCGTTCAAAAATCAGGCCCTGCGCCTCATCCGGAATTCCGATTCCGGAATCGGAGACCTTCACATAGAAATACTTATGATCCGCATTCAGCGACACCCTGACCCAGCCGTCATCCACATTATACTTAATCGCGTTCTCAATCAGATTGGAAATCGCCAGGGACAGCTTGACTTCATCCACCTCTGCGGTCACCGGACGGAAGCTTTCGAACACCATCTCAATTCCCCGCTTCTGAGCAATCGGATTCAGTCTCTTTAAGATTCCTTCCAGAAGTTCATTAATATTCACCTCTTCCACATGAACCTCTCCGACCGATTTATCAAGCTTAACAAGGGAAAGCAGATCATTAATAATCTTATTCTCTCTCTCTACCTCCTCATTAATATCCGTCAAAAACTCCCTGTATGTCTCAGCCGGAACATTCTCCTGCGTCAGAAGAGAATCCGCCAGCACCTTCATAGAAGTAATCGGAGTCTTCAGTTCGTGAGATACGTTGGATACAAATTCCTGTCTCGAGCTCTCAAGCGACTTCATCCTGCTGATCAGACGATTGAACGAATCCGATATTTTTTTTATTTCACTGTATCCCGTAAAAGATACCTCTTCATCCAGATACCCCTCCGACAAGTGGGAGAGCGTCTTATTCATCACATTCAGCGGCCTTGCAATCAGCTTGGAACCGATCAGGGCAATCACGCCCACAGCCAGTATGATGATAATAATATAGACCGTTGCCTTCTGATTCAGAACCCGCGTCATCGAATCGATATTCCGGAGCGTGAATGTAATCACGAGCACCCCCTGCGCAGTATCCGAATCCTGAGATGCAACCGGCATGGTCACTTCTCCGTACTGTCCGGAACGATTCACAAAAGACCCGGAATTATTCTTCAGGCATCGGACGACATCCTGAGCAATCAGAATCTTTCCGGTCTCCTGGCCATACGTATCCCTGACAACCGTCAGATCCTGATTCACGACAATGATTCTTCCTCCGTATATACTCGCCATTAATGACAGTTCGTCATCCACCGAGGTATCCTCCGTATTCATCAGCGCGCCGTTCGAAAAAAAGCGATTAATAATAAAGCTGCCGTACTGCTGAACCTCCGATACCCGCAGACTCAGCGCGCGGCTGCGGTAAGCGCTGATCAGCCCGGCCGTCAGGACTATCATCGGAACAATGCCCACGATCAGAATCAACAGGAGAATATACAGCCGCATACTCACAAGAGATTGAATCTTATACTTAATTCTGGAAAAAATATCCAACACCCCATTTTGTATGTATATATTTTGGTTCGCTTGGATTATTCTCTATCTTCTCGCGCAGTCTGCGGATATGAACATCCACAGTTCTGACATCTCCAGGATAATCATAGCCCCAGACAATATTCAGAAGATTTTCCCTGCTGTATACCTTATTCGGATTATTGATGAGAAGCTCCAGCAAATCGAATTCCTTCGCCGTCAGATTCGCTTCCTTGCCCGCGATAAACACTCTTCTGCTCTCGCAGTCCACCTTCATATCGCCGAATGTGATCACCCGGTTATGGTTCTCCTCCGGAGGCTTCTTTCCGCTTCTGCGGATAATCGCCTTAATGCGCGCCTTTACCTCAAGAATATTAAACGGCTTCGTAATATAATCATCCGCTCCGTATTCCAGCCCCAGAATCTTATCCATATCATCGCCCTTCGCGGTCAGCATGATAATCGGCATATTGGAGAATTCCCGAATCTGCTGGCATACCTCAAAGCCGGTCAGCTTCGGAAGCATTACATCCAGCAGCACTACGTCATATTCTGTCTTCCTGGCCGCCGCCAGCGCTTCCTCTCCGTCGTATGCGCAATCCACTTCCATGCCGTCCTGCTCCAGACTGAACCGGATTCCTTTCACAATCAACTTCTCATCATCTACAA
>DVNP01000223.1 GCA_018714285.1 Candidatus Caccomorpha excrementavium
CATGTGATTGAGACGGGGAAGGAGAAGAGGAGGCTGGAGAAGGAGGCCGAATCAGAACGCGCGGGGTGATCCCGGAGCCGCTTCTGATTTGACGGACAGTTATGAATTCCATGGTTGAAATACAAAGCGCGGGATGATAAAATTTTATTCAAGGTCAGATAGAAATCATTATAGTTTGGAGATTACAGCATGACTTTATATCAAACACTGAAACAGCGCAATTTCAATCTGTCCGCCATCGGACTGGAGCAGAGAGAGAATGAAGTTACATATTTCTGTACGCCGAAAGGCGCAAAGATTCTGGGATGGGCAGGTGTGGACGGGATTCACTTCTGTACAATCCGCGGACTGGGGAAGACCGTATTTGCCGTCAGTCCCATGAGTACGCCCGGAGAATATGTGCATCCGATTGCGAAGAGCTTTGAAGATCTGCTCGGATTGCTTCTATCCTGCGGCAGTATGGACGCGGTTGAGCAGGCATATCTGTGGGACAGGGCCCGATTTGACGAATACTGCAGGAACAATCCGCCTTCAGAGGAATTCTCGGAGGTTATGAATACAATCCGGGAACAGTGGGGGATTGCGCCGGTTGACGATCCGTTCTCTTACATTAAGGATCTGCAGGATTCCTTTGATTACGGCACAATTCCCTATCCGCCGGAGTATTATGATCCGGACATGAATCCGGACGCGCCGAATGCGCCGGATGTGCAGGAACAATGGCGCGTAACCTATGAAGGAGGATTCACGGGCGGCAGGGGCCGGGCAGGAAAAGAGATTGCCGTGAAGCAGACCTTTCTCTGGGGCAGAGAAAAATGGTATGTTCCGTCAGTTTATATTTGCGGCAGAGGACTGGTGATTGACTTTTGCATGGAGGCTGATCCGGATGAGCTGAAGGCCTACATTGACAAATGGGACCTGCTGCATGAAAGCAGAAATCATTACACAAAGGATCAGATGGAGCAGATGCGGAGGGAGCATCCGCTTAATCCCGAGTTCGGGGCTTATGTGACTCTGAATGGAAAAGAGCTGCGAAGGGATCACGGGTGCGGGATTACATGGATTCCGGAAGGCTGTCTGAATGAGGAGTTCCGGAATGATACGCAGGCAAAACAGGTACTGGAGCATTACGGACTGGATCCGCTTAAGGGATGGTCCTTCTGCCGCAGCTTCTTTTTATGGTCCACAAAGCGGGCGCCGGTTCTCAGATCCTTAAAGGTTCTGCTGCGCCGCGATCCGGTTACCGTTACCGCAGATCAAATGGTTTCTCCGAAAGCGGGCGACGTGAAATCATTCACGCATCCTGTTACCGGCGTAAGACATTCTCTGACCGTCAGGGAATGCGAAGCGCAGAGGATAGATCAGCGGCATTTTCAGAATGACGATCTGGAATATCCCTGTTGTTACACTATGCTGACTTATACGCTGGAGCCGGAGATTCCGGGAAATCAGTTCTGGCTTCGGGATGATGGTGACGGTGATTCGCCAAGGCAGAAGAGAGCGCAGACGGACGGATTTGCGCCGAAGGCTGTTTCAGGTATCGGCATCATCGGCGGCGCGGACGGGCCGACTGCGATTATAATGTCCGGAAGGAATTCGTCAAAGCTTCATACCGCATACTCTTCTCTGTATTTTGAACCAAGGGAGAGTATCTGCTGGAGGCTGAGCGTTCGGATCAGGACGATGGAGGATATGGAGGTTGTACTCCTTTAACATGGGGAATCCGATATGGGAGTCTGCAGGCTGCCGGGCGGAAGGACATTGGTTCTTTCGCCCGGCAGCGCTGTGATATCGATGAAATATTTACTCGATAACGGCTCTGTGAAATACTTTTTTGCCTTTTCTGATTTTGACTCCGGCTGACAGGGTGTCCGGATCAAGGACCAGATCAATCGTCTCCACCTTATTGTCGTTAACGGTGATGCCGCCCTGCTGAATGAGACGGCGGGCGTCTCCCTTGCTCTTGGCAAGTCCGCAGGTTACAAGAAGATCGACGATGTTCATGCCGCCTGCAGGGACATCCTGCAAAGACAGACGGGTTGTCGGCATATTGCTGTCGTCGCCGACTCCGGAGAACAGAGCGTGGGATACTTCCTTCGCCTTCTTCGCCTCTTCCTCGCCGTGCACAAGCTTTGTCAGATCATAAGCCAGAATCTCTTTCTTCTCGTTGATTCGGCTGTCATCCCATTTCTCCATTTCATCCAGCTCTTCAATCGGCAGGAAGGTCAGCATGCGCAGGCACTTCATGACATCCGCGTCATCGACATTCCTCCAGTACTGATAGAATTCGAACGGAGAGGTCTTGTTCGGATCCAGCCAGACGGCGCCGCTTGCCGTCTTGCCCATTTTCTTGCCTTCGCTGTTGAGCAGCAGAGTAATGGTCATGGCGAACGCGTCCTTCCCGGTCTTCTTCCGGATCAGCTCGGTACCGGCAAGCATGTTGCTCCACTGATCATCGCCGCCGAACTGCATGTTGCAGCCGTAATTGTTGTGCAGATGCAGGAAATCATATGCCTGCATAATCATATAGTTGAACTCCAGGAAGCTTAAGCCGCGTTCCATTCTCTGCTTGTAGCATTCCGCGCGGAGCATCGTGTTCACAGAGAAGCATGCCCCTACATCCCGGAGCAGTTCAATATATTTTAAATCCAGAAGCCAGTCCGCGTTGTTCACCATGATGGCCTTGCCTTCTCCGAAATCAATGAACCGTTCCATCTGCTTTTTGAAGCAGTCGCAGTTATGCTGAATGGTCTCGGGAGTCATCATGGAGCGCAGATCGGTTCTTCCTGACGGATCGCCGATATACCCTGTGCCGCCGCCTACCAGGACAACGGGTTTATTTCCGGCCATCTGAAGACGCTTCATAAGACAGAGCGCCATGAAATGGCCTACATGCAGAGAATCGGCGGTAGGGTCAAAGCCGATATAAAACTTTGCTCCGCCGTGATTGATCAGCTCTCTGATCTGGGGTTCGTCAGTTACCTGTGCGATTAAGCCTCTTGCTTGCAGTTCTTCATAAATCTGCATCGTTTTTCCTCCTTTTGAAATAAAAAAGCCCCTTGCTCCGGTTATCCGGAACAAAGGGCGATGTTATCGCGGTACCACCTTTATTCAAATATTCCTCACGGAATATTCCTTATTGTGTGCTGACACACACGCAACGCTGTATCGGGCGTACCCGTCTGGCTTTACTGATTTCTGTTCAAGCAGCAGCTCCGGAATGTATTCGTGTTAATCCGCATATATCCTTGCACCGTCCGGATACTCTCTGAAATGCTCGTTAACATTACTCGTTTCCTTCATCGCCTTACCTCTTATGTGAATTGCATTATACCTCATTCCCCGCAGAAATGCAAGCCATAAAATAAGATTTCTTTTTAAAGCGGCTGAATTCAGGATTTCTTCGGAAATTCCCGCAAAGAGACTTCTCAAAACCGGTTAATGGAATTACAATAAGGGAAACAGATTCTCTGTTCCTGCCTTAGAAAAACTTTTCGGACCTGCCTAACAAACGGAAAATTTCGGGGACTATATAGGCGAAGACATTGATCAATGGATTTGGAGAAAACAAATGAAGAAACACGAATTGCTGAAAATAATGGATGACGCTTTGCTTGAGAAGCTGTTCGGATACTGTTATCCAAGGACGAGGGACAGTTACGAAGCGCAGGAGCTGTGTTCGGATATTGTGTACGCCCTGATGAAGGCGGCGCATTCGGACGGAGAGATTCAGAATATCGATCCGTTTGTCTGGCGGACCGCCCGGAATGTATACGCTGATTTCTGCAGCCGGCGCAGACAGTATTCTGAGCGGTTCTATGAAGGAGATGCGGATGAGGTCTGGCAAAGTCTTGCGGATACGCGGGAGGAGGATGCGGACGGGGAGCTGCTTGCCGCCGTATACCGGCAGATTTCCTTTCTGACCCGGACATACCGCAAGATTATGATTCTGTTCTATCTGGACGGACTGTCAACCGCGGAGATTGCGGTGCGCTTAGGGATCAGTGAAACGGCGGTGCGTCAGAGACTGTTTTCGGCAAGGAAAAAGGTTAGAAGTGAGGTAGAAGAGATGAATGAGACAGGAACGAAGCCGATGGTATTGGATCAGTTAGAATATGCCTTCTGGGGCGAAGGAGATCCCGAATGGGGAGATCCGCGCAATGTCTGCACCAGGCAGTTCTCCAGACATATTGTCTGGCTCTGCCGTAAAAAACCCATGAGCGCGGCTGAAATTGCCGCAGAGCTGAATGTTCCTACGGTCTATGTAGAGGAGGAGCTTGATATTCTTGCTTCTGGCGAGAACGGGCAGTATGGATTACTCAGGAAGATGAATCAGGGGAAATACGGTATCAACTTTATTTTATTTGATCAAAAAACCATTCATGAGGCGCAGACGATTTATGAGGAACAGATTCCGAATATCTGCAGGGTTCTGCTCGATTTTATTACCGGGAACAAAGACGCATATCTGTCCTTTCCTTATCTGAACAGACAGGCAAACCTGAACCTGATACTGTGGCAGCAGCTGTGGATTATGGCAGGGGCTTTTGAAAATCAGGTAGAAACAATTCTTAACGATCAGTATTTCGCCGGAACAGGAAGGACAGACCGTCCGTACAGTGTGTATGCATATGTGAAAAATATCGCGGGTACATACTGCGGAAGGGGCTTAGACGGTATTGAAGCGGAAAATATATGCGGATACTCCCGGGTTGAAGCGGCAAATCTTTACTGTAGTTTTATTCGCAGGCATTTTCAATGCGGCTGGAACCTTGCCATGGATCCGCAGCTTCAGCTCGCGCTTCGGGCAATTCATGGAATCAGGAGTCTTTCTCTGACGGAACGGGAAAAGGAATATGCCGCGAAAGCAGTAGAATGCGGTTATTTATACCGGGACGGGGATATGTTGTATACAAAGATTCTTGTAAATGAGTGGAAGGACAGGAACAGAGTGTTTGAGATAAGCAGGAAACTGCGGAAAGGATATTTTGATCAGGAGGCAAATGATACGGCCCGGAAGGTCGCGGAGCTGATCCGCAGGAAGGTGCCTTCCCATCTGATGAAAGAATGGGTGTATGCAAACCGCCTTGCCAGTCTGACTGTATTTGAAAAAGTAGCGGAGGAATTGATCAGGAAGGGAGTTCTGACCGCCCCGGAGGGAGGCATCGGAGCGGAAGGATGCTGGATGAGCGTGGACGGCGGACAGGCGCAGGATTCTGTATGAACTGGACCAGGCCTGCAAATCAGGCACCCCCTTTTTATATGATTCGTTGAAATTGACAAAATCACGGAATCTCATATATAATCGAGTTATATCACTCAAACGATTCATAGAGGAACAAAGATTGGCGGGAGGTGACAGACAGATGGATTTTATGGAATTAATGAATTCGGCGGAGTATGACTTCCTGCGCACTCATCCGCGTCTTGGGAAGAGAATCATGCTGCTGGGCGTCAGCGGAAGCTATGGTTATGGTACGGACAGAGAGGGAAGCGATGTGGACTTCCGTGGTGTTACCCTGAATCTGCCGTCTGATCTGATTGGGTTGACCAGATTTGAGCAGTATGAGGATGTCAGAACGGATACCGTCATCTATTCCTTTGTCAAACTGATTCATCTTTTGCTGAACTGTAATCCGAATACCATAGAAATACTCGGGCTGGATGAGGATCAGTATCTGATTTGCTCTCCTCTTGGGCAGAAGTTACTGGATCACAGGGAATTATTCCTTTCCAAACGGGCGGCCGCGTCCTTTGGATATTATGCGGATGCTCAGCTGCGGCGGCTTCAGAATGCGATGGCAAGAGAGACGCTTTCACAGCCGTCAAGGGAAGAGCATATCCTCCGTTCCGTATCCCATGCGCTGGAGGATTTTAACCGCAGACACGCATCGCGGGAGAAGAACCGGATCAGACTTTATCTTGACAGGGCTCAGACGTCCGGGCTTGAGACAGAGATTTTTCTGGACGCGTCGTTTGAGCATTATCCGCTCCGGAATTACAATGAGCTGATGAACACACTGAATTGTGTGATACGGGATTATGATAAGATTGGTAAGAGAAATCACAAAAAAGATGAGAATCATCTGAATAAGCATGCAATGCATCTGATCCGTCTGTTTATGATGGGGATTGATATTCTGGAAAAGGCCGAGATTCACACACGCAGATCCGGGGATGATCGGACTTTACTTCTAAGGATTCGGAACGGAGCTTATATGAAGGGCGGAGTTCTGGTTCCGGAATTCTATGAGATCGTATCCGATTATGAGAAAAGATTTGAAGAGGCCGGGAAGAGGAGCCTGCTTCCGGACGCCCCGGATATGGAACGGGTGGAGCGCTTTGTAGAAGAGGTAAACCAATATGCGATCAGGGAGGATTGTGAATGAGGGATATAGAAAAAGAGATACAGGAACAGCTTGACGCAATTGAGACGGTATGCAATGTCAGAATCCTGCTTGCGGTGGAATCCGGAAGCCGGGCATGGGGATTCGCTTCTCCTGACAGCGATTATGATGTGCGCTTTCTTTATGTCCGGAATATAGAGGAGTATCTGCGGGTTGACGCAGAGAAGGATGTGATAGAGTGGAAGCTGGATGAGGTGCTGGATATCAGCGGCTGGGATCTGAAGAAGGCGCTGCATGCGTTTGGAAAAGGAAATCCGAACGTGATGGAATGGGCGAATTCGCCGATTGTGTACAGGAAAAGCGCTCAGTGGGAGGAGCTGCGTGATGTGGTATGCCGTTACTTTTCCGAGAAGGCCGCGCTGTGTCATTATTACGGTACGGCAAATGCAACCTATCAGACCTTTTTAACAGGTAGTCAGGTTCGATATAAGAAGTATTTTTATGCGCTGCGTCCTCTGCTTTGCTGCCGATGGATTGAGAGATACCATGACATTCCGCCGATGCGGTTTGAGGAATTGATGAAGCTCTTTGATGAGGACGAAGCCGGATTGACAGCAGCGCTGCGGGAGGCCGTACGGGAGCTGCTGGCGAGGAAGGCGGTGACGCAGGAGAAGGAACTCAATCCTCAGATACCGGAGATTGCGGATTTCATCCGTTCGGAATGTATCAGGCAGAAACAGAGAGCCGATGCCGCGCCGGATGATCGCCGTTATGATTTTGCCGGTTTAAATAAAGCCTTCCGCAAGGTCCTTGGGGGTCATACCGATTCGTAGCGGACGCGCGGTCTTAAGGCTGTCTATTTCCGAGAACATGTGATACAATACCGATAAGCCTGTATCATAGAGGACAGACAAAGGAAGCAGGTAACGTTCAAAGAAGTATATCAGGAAAGCGCAGGGGAAACAGAGTGAAGTACAGATGGATTACGCCTGACAGGGAAGGAAGAGCGGATTTTACCGTTCTGGAATACTGGATTGAGGCAAATGACAGGCTCCGCCGGGAAGCGTTGGAGAAAGCGCAGGAGCTGGCGAAACAGATGAATGTCCATTCGCCGTCAGGGGAAGTAAGGGATCCGAAGATGATTCTTGCGAATTGCTTCGCGGGATGTATTGCCGAAAATGCTATCATTTTCAGGCTGAATTCTTATGCGGGAGAGTCGGGAAAGGCCGTGCGCGCCAGGCCGACTCTCTTTGACAAGAGCAAAGATAACGATCAGGTCGATATTCTGGTATCCAATGAAGAAAGGCCGGAGATGCCCGGAGTTTCGATTGAGGTAAGATCGTCTTATGGGGCGGTACAGGATAATTATAAGAGATATACGCAATGGTTCTCGATTGTGGGGAATTATGTCTCCGCGAATAAGGCGAGAGAGCTGGTTAAGGACTTCTATATCACGGTTGTCTTTAATTTCAGTCAGGATATTATGTATCAGAAGATGGTGTCCGGGGAGCTGATTCCGCTTCAGCTGGCGGCAGGATGCAGCCGGGAGTTCCTGGAGAAGTACGGCAGGATTGACAGCCTGAAGAATAAAGGGGCAAAGTATCTTGTGATCAAGCCTTTGATAAAGGGTCTGCCCGTTGACGCTGTTATGGATCAGATATTTGAAAGACTTGAGATACGGAGGTAACGGGCGTGGGGAACAGGGATCAGAAAGAGAAGGCAGGGGGAACTCCTGATTTTGAAGGATTGAAGGAGGAAACGAAAGAAGCCGATTCGGAGCAGTACGGGCTGAACTGGGCGGGAAAACGCCAGGCAAAGCAGGCTGCGAAGGAGGAGCTGTCCGGAAGGACCCTTCGGTGGATTCGGGGAGAAGGCAGGGACGAGGAAAGAACCCGGAATCTGTATATCGAAGGCGATAACCTGGAGGTGCTGAAGCTGATTCGCGGGAAATATTACGGGGCGGTTAAGCTGATCTATATCGATCCGCCGTATAACACGGGAAGCGATTCGTTATACAAGGATTCCTTCCGGATGAAGAAACGCGCCGTGAAGAGGGTGCAGGGGAATGACAAAGAATCCGGCCAAGAGGAGACGGCGGGAGACAGGCTGAACCGGTATCACGCGGATTGGCTGAATATGATCTATCCGCGGCTGATGCTTGCGAGGGATCTGCTGAGAGAGGACGGCGCCATCTTTATTTCCATTGATGATCATGAGGTGACGAATCTGATTAAGGTCTGTGATGAGATATTCGGAGAAGAACATTATGTCGCGTCGTTTCCGTGGAGAAAAAGAACCGCCAAGTCGGATGTGCCGTTCGGAATTTCCCAGGATTATGAACAGATCATCTGCTATGCGAAATCGAATCAGTTTCAGGCGAGCAGAGAGGGAAAGGGGAGGAAGTATTATGTCAGTGAGGATTATCCGGGAAGACCCTGGAGAATTCACGATCTGACCAAGCAGACTACGGCGTCCGAACGTCCGAACAGCTATTTTACAATCGTGAATCCGAAGGACGGGCGGGAATATCCTGCCAATCCAAACGCAACCTGGAGGATTACGGCGGATACCTTTGAGGAATATTATCGTGAGGGAAGAATTGTCTTTCCGGGGGACTATGAATTCCTGAAGATTTCCAAGCCGGTATTCCGATACTGGAAGGAGGACGATGAGAGAAAAGCAGGGGCTCATTTCGGGAGAATCTCTGTGAGCACCCATCTCCCGGAGACTGTCGGCATGTCGCAGGACGGGACAAAGGAGATTACGGAGCTGTTCGGCGCGAAGGTGTTCCCCTTCCCGAAGCCGGTATCCCTGATGAAATATATTCTGTCCATTGTGAATTGTCCGGATGCTCTGGTTCTGGACTTCTTCTCCGGTTCGGCGTCAATGGCGCAGGCTGTTATGGAGATGAACGCAGAAGACAAAGGGACGAGATCCTTCATTATGGTTCAGACAGCGGAAAAATGTAATGTGAGATCAGAGGCATACCGGATGGGATATCAGACGATCTGCGAGCTGGGGAAGGAAAGAATCCGAAGGGCAGGGGAGAAGCTTGCGCGGGAGAATCCCGGGAGTAATGCGGATATCGGATTCCGGGTATTTCGTACCGCCGATACGGATATCGGATGAAAGTTTCGGGCAGATACCGATGAGAGGGAGCCTCCGAAAATAGTTTGGGATTGGTGCTTTCAGGCAGATTGAACGCTCCAATCCTGCTTTTTTCTCTTTTAAATTATGATCCTCATGATTGAAAAATAATTAAATAAACGCTATAATTATATGCAGAAATGAGTTCGACAATAGAATTAAGGCCGAACAGGCGGGGCTTTTCCTTTTATCGGCCCCGCAGGTAAGGAGGGTTTAAACATAAACAGGAAGGGTTTGTGGATTGTATATAGTTTGATAGCGGGGCTGGTGTGCCTGGCGCTGGTCCGGAGCTTTGGACTTGAGTCCGGGAGCGGAATGAGACCCGATTCGGAGGTTATCATACTAAATAATAGCTGGGAGAAGCTTCCTGAGGATGAAAGCGGGATCTTTGCGGCCGGATATGCCTGTACGATACCGCCGGACTGTGAAGGCAGGCTTATTCTGAGCATGGAGAATTACTGGAGTGATATCCGGGTATTCATAGACGGGCAGGAGCTTTTTGCATATGAAGATCCGTACCGGGAAAAGGGCGTTGTCAGGCATTGGATTGAATTGCCCGACAATGCGGCGGGAAAGACAATTATCATCTGCTCCGAACAGGATTCGCCTCTGTTTGAGCAGACCGTGAAGGGGAATTCCTATCTGGGAACCGGGGAGGCGGTGCTGTACCGGTTTTTGAACGATAATCTGTATGCGCTGGTATGCGGAATATTTGCGCTGATTCTGTGTGTTGTACTGTGCGTGGGAGGATTTTATCTGAAGATCCGTTTTACGGAGGGTGAATTTCGGGGCATGGTGTATCTGGGACTGTTTATTCTATCGGCAGGCTGCTGGATCGTGAGCGATTCCCAGCTGCTTCAGCTGTTTACAGACAGAACGGGGCTTATCACTCTTGTGTCATTTTTAAGCTTTATGATTATGCCGGTTTTTCTGATCCGGTTTATTAGGGGGCTTCTGATCGGAAGCGAGAGGTTTCTGAGCGTCATGGAGGGGCTGTACCTGGTACATCTGACAGGGTCTGCCGTCATCTCGCTCTTGCGGATAGCGCCGCTGTATCAGACGCCATGGATAGAGCATATCCTGATTGTAGCAACCGTAATCGGAGTATTGCGGATTGGATTCCGGGAAATCAGATGGTACGGGAATCATGAGATGAAGCGGGTGCTGCAGGGATTTGTACTGCTGTCCCTGTTCGGTATTGCCGCTCTTGTTCAGTATTATATGAATCTCTCTTCCGGGTATGCATACCTGTACAGCCTGGGGATTCTTTCCTTCATGGCATGTCTTGCCTGCGCGGCTCTGCAGAAGGTATATTATTTTCTGGGGAAGAGCGCCCGAACGGAGGTCTATCAGAAGCTTGCCTATGTCGATTTGATGACCGGACTGGAGAACCGCACGGCCTTCATCGAGATGCAGAAACAGGAAAGCGCCGCCGAGAAGATGGCATATATCATGTTTGATATTAACAATCTGAAGACAGTGAATGATCAGTACGGGCACCGGGAGGGCGATCAGCTGATTATTGAGGCGGCGGAGTGTATCAGAGATGTATTTGAGCGGGTGGGCCAGTGCTTCCGGATTGGAGGGGACGAGTTCGTAGTGGTATGGAAGGGAGCCTCCAAAGAGGAGGTTGCCGGCGCGCTTGCGCAGCTGGACCGCAGAATCAGGCAGGCAAATATGAAACGAAGCGTAGAGGTTGAAATCGCATACGGGTATGCCGTAAGAACAGGAATGTCAAAGACGGTGCAGGAGCTGTATCAGGAAGCGGATTCTAATATGTATAAGAAAAAACAGGAAATGAAGGGAAAGGTGCAGAAACAGGCTTTTATGGCAGTGGGAGGAGTTAAGGATGGTTAATCTGTCTTCAATTATCATAACAAATATAACAGGCATTGTATTAATGGCAGCTTTGCTGTTTGGAGGCAGATTTTATGCGAAAAAGATGCTGTTTGATGAAAGGCTGTTCTGTGTTATGGTATATCTGACCATTGCTCAGTGTACCATTGAAGTGCTGAGCTTCCTGATTGACTCAAGATTGTTTCCGGGAGCAAGAGCCCTGTCTGTCATTCTGAATACGCTGCTTTTTTTTAACTGTATTGTCTTTGTGTTTAGCTGGACGGTATACGTGGATTACAAGCTCTTTGGCAATATAAAGCGTATATTCAAGGTGTATTCGGTTCTCGGGATTCCGGCTCTGGCTGTGGCGCTGCTTAGCGCGGCTAACCTGTTTACGGAGGTCTTCTTTGTGGTTTCGCCGGATAATGTATACAGCCGTACTCCGCTCGCTTTTTTGCCTTATGCGGTTTCCTTCGGATATCTGATCTATACGATTATACTGGTATATATTTATCACAGGAAGATAAGCAGATATATTTTTTTGCCGGTTACAATCTTTATATTTCCGATTTTTATCGGCAGCGTGATTCAGTTTTTGTGCTACGGAATATCGTTAATCTGGATCTCCACTGCGGTTGCCATGATATCGCTGTATATTAATCTGCAGAATGAATCTTATTATATTGATGCGCTGACAGGCCTGTATAACCGCCAATACCTGACGCGTTACCTGAATGCGGCCTGCGCCCATGAGCAGACGATAAGACGCTTTGGAGGACGGAAGCGATCTTCGGGAGAAATGTGGATCGCCGGGATCATGCTTGATCTGGATGCTTTTAAGATTATTAACGACACCTTCGGACATTCGGTGGGAGATCAGGCGCTGAAGGATGTGGGAAAGCTGCTGAAGGATGTTTCTGCCGGCGGATTCGCTGCCCGTTATGCGGGAGATGAATTTATCATCATCAAGCAAACCACAGGAGAGGAAGAGCTTGAGAGGATGATGGATGAGATTCGTTCCCGGACACAGGAATTCAATGGCTTGAATCAGAGGGTATATCAGATTACTTTTTCGATGGGAGCAGATATTTATAAGCCAAAAGAGGATTCCGTGGATGATTTTCTAAAACGGATCGATGACAGAATGTATGAGGAAAAACGGTCAAAGAAGTCGAATTAAAATAATTGACATGAAAAATTTTTTATGCTAAACTTGATCAACTGATGAAAGGTACTGATGAAGAGTAAAGGCGGGGTGCGAGGAGTGCTTCGCCTTATTGTTTTATGACGGACACAGATAAAGCTGTCTTAAGGCGGGAGTTTGGTATCGGTGGTCCGGGAAGGAGAACGGTATGTGGCAAAACGGCACGATATCGTATACGCCGGATAGGCCGGCGGCGATCTATCTGATCGGCGCGGCTGTGATTGATGTTCTGGTTCGTCCGGCGAGCGAGGAGATTTTCCGGAGCGGTTCCTGTCCGGCAGAACAGATTCATATGTCGCCGGGCGGCGACGCGATGAATGAGGCGGCGGTACTGGCATCGCTCGGAAGAAAAACAGAGCTGTGTACGGTGATTGGAGCGGATACCGCGGGAGAGGTGATTGAGGCGCGCTGTAAGAGCCTTGGCATCCGGCTTGATCCGGGCTGTAAAAGGGAGGATCTGTCCACCGGAATTAATGTTGTTCTTGTTCAGGAGAATGGGGAGAGGAGTTTTTTTACGAATCCGAAGAGCAGCCTGCGCAGGCTGACGCTGAACGATATTCCGGCACCGTTTCCCGAAGGATACGGAATTCTGTGCTTTGCCAGTATCTTTGTGTTCCCCGATATCGGGCCCGGAGAGCTTGAGAGCCTGTTCAGACAGGCAAAGCGGCAGGGAATGCTTGTATGCGCGGATATGACGAAGCGTAAGAAGAAGGAATCCCTTGCCGATCTTGCGCCTGCGCTTTCCTATATCGATTATCTGTTTCCGAACGAGGAGGAGGCCTGTCTTCTGACCGGGGCTAAGGATGCAAAAGAAGCTGCCGGGCTTTTGTGGGAGGCAGGAGTGAGTAATGTTGTGATCAAATGCGGAGAGAGGGGATGTCTGATTCGAAATCAGGAGATATGTGAAACGGTGCCTGCCGTCAGGCAGGAGGTATGTATTGATACAACGGGCGCGGGCGACAGCTTTGCAGCTGGTTTTTTATATGCTCTTTCAGAGGGGAGGAGTATTAGAGAGTGCGCCGGGTTCGCCAATCAGTGCGGCGCGCGGGCCGTTGCCTGTATGGGAGCGACGGACTGGACGGCCAGTATCGGACGGCGGAGCTGAGGAGGTGCATCTGGCATGATAAATTTTCACGGATTATCCGGCATGGCGGATCAGAGAATTCGTTATGTCGTTATCGCCGCCAGAATGAATGGCAGGTGGATATACGGAAGGCATAAGGACAAAGAGACATGGGAGATGCCGGGGGGACACAGAGAGTATGACGCGGTCAGCGGCTGCTTTACTGAGACCGCGATGGAAGCGGCGGAGAGAGAGCTGAAGGAGGAGACGGGCGCGGTCCGGTATACGCTCCGCGCCGTATGTACTTATGCCGTCTGCAGAGAGAACGGAGAGGAAGAGGGCGGGGGACTGCTTGCTATGGCGGATGTGGAAGAGACGGAGCCGCTTCGGCATGAGATTGAGGAGCTTTGTCTGCGGGAGGAGCTTCCCGGAGCCGATCAGCTGACATATCCGGCGATTCAGCCGTATCTGTTTGAACGTATCCGGAAGTTTTTAAGAGCGGAAGAACGCATGAAGGGGGTTCGCGCCGTGATAGCGGATCTGGACCAGACTCTGCTGCGCACGGATAAGACGCTGAGTGATGATACGGTATCCGTGCTGAAGGGATGCAGAGAGCGCGGCTTGAAGATTGTATTCGCGACCGCCAGGCCGGTTCGGACGGTGGAGAGATATCTGAAGCAGATTCCCTGTGACGCGGTTATCTATCATAACGGCGCGTTTACGCTCAGCGGCGGCAGATTGATTGGAAGGAAGCGCCTGGTGGACGGAAGGAGGGCGGGTGAGCTGTTAAGATTCCTGCACAGGGAGTATCCGGGGAAGCGGCTGGCCGCAGAGATACAGGATACTTTGTATGCGAATTATGATGTGAAGGAATTCTGGACGTTCACGGATGCGGTCAGGACAGATTTTACGAATCTTCCCGGGGAAGATGCCGATAAGCTTCTGATTGAAGTGGACGGAGAGGAGGAATATAAGGAGATATGCGGGATGCTGTGGGATGAAGTCTACGGACAGCCGGCAGATGGGAGGCTTTGTCTGGTAATGAATAAGGAGGCGACGAAGTTCAGAGCGGTCAGGGAGCTGGCCGGATTCTGGGGAATCCCGGAGGATAAGATGCTTGCAATTGGAGATGATGTAAATGATATGGAGATGCTTAAAGGCTGCGGTATCGGAGCGGCAGTTGAGAACGGACTGGACGAGGTAAGGTTTCTGGCGGATTACATTACGGGTTCTAATGATACAGACGGACCGGCGCATTTCCTGGAACAGAAAATATTAAAAAGAACGGACTGAATATGGACAGATTGAGGCGTGACAGAATGAAAAAGGCAATTAACAGGTATCAATGCGGAAATTATCAAAAGAATGATACGGAGTTTGATTCTCTGACAGGATTATATCATAAGGCGGCATTCTTCCGCAAGGCGCAGGAGAGGGTTAAACAAAGCTGCGGATTCTGCCTTGTGGCAATTGATATCGGGCATTTTAAGCTGTATAACAAATGGTATGGACGGGAACAGGGGGATCGCTTTCTGGAAGGGCTTGGAGCGTTTCTGAAGGAGGAATCCGATCAAAGGGGACTGCTGTGCGGATATATGGGCGGAGATGATTTCGCCGTACTGCTTCCCGACGATGGGATAAGCGTCCATAAGCTGGCGCAGAATGTAACAGATTATACGGGTAAGCATGGGAACAGAGGTATGCTGGCGGTGTTCGGGATCTGTTCCATAAAGGATCCGGACATTGAGATCCCCGCATATTATGACTGCGCCCTGCTTGCGCAGTCACAGGCCCGGGGAAATTATGCCTGCCGCATCTCCTGGTATGAGGAGGCGATGCTTCATGGAATGGAAGAAGAGCAGCAGCTGCTCGGAGAGATCCTGGAAGCGTTTGAGAAGAACGAGTTCATTGTGTACGCTCAGCCTCAGTGTAATATTGTAACGGGAAAGATTGTAGGACTTGAGGCGCTGGTGCGCTGGAAGCATCCCGAAAAGGGAATCGTCGGCCCTTCGGTATTTATTCCCCTTCTTGAAAAGCACGGTTTGATTACCGCTCTGGATGTCTGCGTCTGGGAAAAGGTCTGCGCCGGAATCCGCGCGTGGATTGACGAAGGGCGCAGGCCGGTTCCCGTGTCGGTGAATCTGTCCAGGCATGATATTTATGCCATGGATGTTGTGGCGATGTTTAACGATCTGGTACGCCGGTATCGACTGGATCCTTCTCTGATTGAAATCGAGATTACAGAGGGAACCTATGTACAGGACTATGAGAAGATTATCAAAGTTGTGGACGAACTGCACAGGTCCGGATTCATGGTCTGGATGGACGATTTCGGAACCGGATATTCGTCCCTGAATATGCTTAAGAATGTCAGCATTGATGTGCTGAAGCTGGATATGAAGCTGCTGTCTTTGGATATCAGGAGCGCCAGGAAGGGAATGAGTATTCTGGAAGCCGTGGTCAGGATGGCCTCCGGACTTGGAATGAAGATGATTGCGGAAGGAGTCGAAACCAGGGAACAGGCGGAGCTGCTGCTCGATATCGGATGTCTGTATGCGCAGGGATTTTATTTTTATTATCCGGAGGGAGAAGAAGAGCTGCGCCATATTCTTTCCGGAGAGGAGAGGATTGATTACCGCGGGATCCTGGCGAAACCGATTCAGCTTCTTGACGTAACGGGGCTGACCGGAAGAGATGCCGGATGCGAACTGTTTTTGAATCATGTTCTGGGCGGAATTGCCGTATATGATATGTATGAGGGCAGACTGGAGCTGAAGGAAGTGAATACACAGTATTACCGGATTACAAAAGAGGATCCTGTTGATCTGGAAGAGCATAGGAAGGATCCTGCGGATTCGGTGTATGAACCGGACAGAGGAAAGTTCTCCGGTCTGTTCGTCCGGGCCGAACAGGAGCCGGAGGGGGCTGTGGGCAGGCTTCGGTGGCTTTGCGCGGACGGAAGCATCCTGAGGGTATTGTTCCGGGTATATTTTGCGGGTGAATACGAGGGACATAAGGTATTCTATGGTATGATCAAGGAGACGAGGCCTCGGTCTTTGCTTTTCTGCCGAAGTTCTGAACGAAGTCGATCAGAAGGGAGGAAAGAATTACCGTAACGAGAGAGTAAGCAATCCGGGAAAGCGGAATATAGCTTAAGGAGAGCGCAAGAACGCTCAGATCGGTAATCAGATAGGCCCGGGAGATTCTGCAGCGCATCAGCCGGGACAGAACAAGCGCCAGCGCGTCATCTCCGCTTCCGGAAGCGCCCTGTCTTACAATCAGCCCGCTTCCGATACCGACGAACAGGCTTCCGAGTATGGCCGCGGTTAAGGGAGAGGCAGACAGATCGGGCAGCAGGGGCGGAATTAATTCCCACAGCCGGAAGAATCCGGCAAGACATACGGAAGCAAAGACAGACAGCTTCAGGAAGTCTCTGCCGAGGAACCGAAAGCCAAGGAGGTAACAGCAAAAGTCCAGTATGGGCGAGAGGAGCGAAGCGGATAGGCCGAACCAGTGATTCAGCAGCAGGAGCATGCCGAAGATGCCGCCTTCGGTTATATTTGTCCGTCTGTGAATATTATAGATTCCGAACGAGATAACGGCGGTACCCGCAAGAATGGACAGCAGGCGTTTTGCGGGCAGAAGACGCCGGATATCCGATGCGGCGGCTGCCGCGTATTTTTTCAGCATCATGATAAAACCTCATTTCTTTTTGTTATTTACAATTCGAGTATAAACCCTGGTATGATACCAGAGTCAAGTGTTTTTATTTTGCTTTCATTTTTATCAGATTATGATATAATTTAATCAGAAAGAAAGCGGCCGCTTTGGAACAAAGACAGAATGCTTCGCAGTACAAAGGCAGCAAGGAGGAGATCGAAGTGGAAGAGCCGTTGGTGAGTATCATCGTTCCAATCTATAATCGGGAACAGACTCTGGAGAGGTGTCTGTGCAGCATTCTGCGCCAGACCTATAAAAAGATCGAGATTCTCGCGGTGGATGATGGAAGTACGGATCACACGGAACAGATACTGGAGAAATATCAGAAGCTGGATGGAAGGATCCGCGTATTCCGCAAGGAGAATTCCGGTGTGTCGGAGAGCCGGAATCTGGGAATGCGTATGGCAAGGGGGGAGTATATACAATTTGCGGACAGTGACGACTGGCTTCCGAAGAATGCGACGGAGAGCCTGCTTGAAGGAATGAGGATGGGGGCGGATATGGTAATCGGGGATTACTGCCGGGTTGTCGGACGGAAGATCTGGGTGAAGGGCCATATTCCGGAAGAGGGCGTTATGGAAAGGACACAGTTTGCAGGCTATATGATGAAGGCGCCGGCTAATTTTTACTATGGGGTTATGTGGAATAAGTTCTATCGGGCGGATATTATCCGCCAGGAAAAGCTGTCCTGTTCAAAGGAGCTTGACTGGTGTGAGGATTTTCGGTTTAATCTGGAATATCTTCAGTATGTAGTCAATGTGGCCGTGATCCAGACTCCGGTCTATTATTATGTTAAGACAAAGGGAAGCCTGGTGGATACAAAGATTGATATGAAGCAGATTATCCGAACCAAGCGGATTATCTTTGAGCACTACAAGGAGCTGTATCAGATTCTTGATATGTATGAAGAGAATAAGCTTAAGATACAGGGATTCTTCCTTGAATTCGCAAGAGATAAGAATAAGGGGAAGGGCAGGGGAATCCGTCTGGGGCAGGAAAGAGAATAGAGAATCCCGAGGCTGCCATGCCGGATACGGACGGAGCAATATTGTACCGTTTTTTCGTATGAAAGTGAATGCGAAGCGGTAAGGGAAATGCTATGGTAGCAGTATAATGGGCAGTCAGCCGGCAGGATATCATGGATAAGCAGGAGGGACATACAATGGCAAAGAAAGCGCCGCGCGAAATGACCGGAGCGGAATTAAAGTCCATGCTCAAGAGCAGTATTAATTTTAAGAGCCTTGGCGGAGTGAAGTGTGAGGGTCTGAAGCTTGAGGAAGAGGATCTGAAGTGGTGGAGAGACGCCAAGGTAGGAATGTTCGTTCACTGGGGTCTGTATTCCATTCTGGGACGCGGAGAATGGGCAAGGTTCAATGAGAATATACCCAAGGAAGAATATGAGGGCCTGGCAGAGCGTTTTAACCCGAAGGGCTTCTCCATGAGCGAGCTTACGGGGCTTGCGAAGGAGTTCGGAGCGAATTATATGGTGCTTGTATCCAGACATCATGACGGGTTCGCGCTCTGGGACAGCGAAGGAAGCTATGAAGGCTTCACATCCGCAGGAACGGCCTCGGGACGGGATTTTGTGAAGGAGTATGTGGAAGCGGCCAGAAAGGACGGGCTTCGCGTCGGTCTGTATTATTCCCCGATGGACTGGAGATTTCCCGGATATTTTGGTAATTACAATCCAGAGGGATGGATTAAGGGGAAGGATGTCGAATTGATTGAAAGCCGTTTCCCGGATTTTAAGATAACGGCGGATTCTCTGAGGGAGAACGCGGAGTTAATGAAGAAGCAGTGCTATGCGCAGGTGGAAGAGCTGTGCAGCAAATACGGCCCGATCGATATTCTGTGGTATGACGGCGGATGGCTGGCTCATCAGGGAAGCGATACGTCAAGCGCCTGGTTCTGGGAGCCGGTTAAGCTGAATCAGATGGTTCGAAGTTATAACCCGAAGACTGTGATTAACCCGAGATCAGGCTGGGAAGGAGATTTCTACTGCGACGAAGGCTCTCATGAGATTAAGGGAGGCATTATTCCGGTTCCGTGGGAGAAGAATATGTGCGTATGCAGCGGAACTTCCTGGGGATGGATGGCGGATGATCCGGTGTCGGATTTTGACTGGTTGATCCGTATGCTTGTGAATGTGGTCTGCCGTGACGGAAACTGGCTTGTGAATGTGGGGCCGGACGAGAACGGCAAGCTCTCGAAGGAGGTCACGGATCGGATGCGCGAAATCGGCGCATGGCTTGCCAGATACGGAAGGACCGTATACGGAACAAGAGGAGGCCCGATTGAGCCCGTGGATGATGTGTACGGAACGACATTTCGGGAGAATACAATCTATCTGCATATTACGGACAGCATGCGGTTCGCGGGAATGACGCTTCCGGTGTCGGATTATACGGTGACGCAGTGTGGCACCATGGACGGAGAGCCGGTTTCGTTCACTCAGGATGCCTCTGGAATCCGGATTGTTCTGCCGGAGGGGCTGACAACAACGAAGGAGGAACCGGACGTAATCATTGAGATGACAATGGACAGGAAGATTGAATTCAAAAAAGACAGTGATATTTATTTCACGGGAAAGGAATAAGAGAACGAAGAGAGTCTGGGGAATTCTGGGAAGGGAATTCCCCTTTTTTTGATAATAAACAGACCGCAAGGCGCGATGCCCGTCGGTTAAGATTCAAAGCCTTTCAGTTCCCGGGCGCTTCCGGCCGGGAAGGAGGATCTAACGATCCCTGACCGTGCTTTTCTTTGAGTTCGTCCGGCGTTACAGGAGGGAAGATCAGCTTGATTGAGAAGGAGGCTCCGTCTACGTCAGCCTCCGGATACAGACCGTATTCGCTGCCGAAGGTCAGGCGGATGCTGTCATTGATGTTAGAGAGGGCAAAACCGCGCATCTGCGTGCTTTCAAAGGCAGGCTGACTGAGCTTTTCTTTCAGCTCATTCATGGCCTCCTCGCTGATGGGCAGTCCGTCATTCGAAAGGGACAGGCAGATCAGCTTCTTTCCGTCAGAATCAATCCATTTCGCAGACAGCTCCAGATAGTTGTCCTCTCTTGCGCTGTCAAGGCCGTGTACAAAATAATTCTCGATCAGGGGCTGAAGAGTATTCTTCGGAAGCCCGTATCCAAGAAAATCGAACGGAATATCGAAATTATATTCAAAATTACCGAAACGGTACTGATATAATACAATCAGATTCTCACATTGTTCAATCTCATTATCCAGAGAAACATAAGTGGAACGGCCAAGCTGGCTGCGGTAAATTTTAGACAGCAGCAGAACCATCTGCGCCGCGTTGCGGTTCTCTCCCTGATTAATCTGAGCCCGTATCATCTCCAGCGTGTTATACAGGAAATGCGGATTAATGCTGGTCTGAAGTGCCTTCAATTCGGCCCGGCGCTGCTTGATTTCGCTGATATAGGACTGTTCCACATTATGCTGGAGCTTGTCGCACATCATATTGAAGCCGGACATAATCTGTATGAATTCGTCATTTCCCTTGTCAGGCAGCCGGATCCGGTAAGTCAGATTGTTATTGCCGATCTGATCCATTCCCTTCTTAATTACGCGGACACGCCTGGCCGACATGGAGAAGGACAGCAGGTAGAGTCCGGCGGAGAGGAAGCAGAGGAAGAGCGCAAGCAGAAAGATCAGCCGCTGGGTATAATTCGTATTCCCGCCGGAACGCGGCGTTAAATATTGTACGAAGAACTCATGTCTTCCGTTATAGATGACCGCATTGTAATACCAGGTCTCGTTCCAGCTCTTCAGGGACGCGTCATTCTTAATGACCCGGGAGGTATGCTCCGGCGTTGGAGGCAGCAGATCGGCAACGTCGGCGGCATGGCGGTCAGAGGAGTAATAGACCTCGCCGTTGATTCCGGTAATAAGGAAGTAGGAATCAGGCTCCAGGGCATAGGAGGTCTGATAGGTATCAAGGGCGGCTGCATTAAATAGAAGCACAAGTCTTCCCAGCACATGAATGCTTGATTCGCTGTATTCATAGATTGTTCCGGACAGCCCGAACACAGGAGAGGTGATAGAAGGAATTCCCCCTGTAATAGAACGAATGGTATCGTCACTCAGAATATGGGTATAAAACGGGAGGCTGTCAGGGTAATCAAGAGTATAATCCAGCGGTTCCCAGTTCTGATACATGGGATCATAGAGATGCCAGGTATTATTGACAGCAGAATACATCAGAATACCGACCAGATCGGGATCCAGCGCGAGGATATTCTGAAGAGCGCTGCTCAGAAGCTGATTCTGCGTATAGCTTAGGGAACCGTTCTTATAGAAGGTGCTTAAGACACGGTATCCGGTTTCGGACATACCGTAATTATGGTACAGAGGGCTTAACAGAGAGGTAAAATTCTCACACTTGCCCGCAAAGCTCTGATGCAGCTCCGTTAATGCAAAATCATAATCACGCAGATATTTTTCCTGCTCATAATCACGTGCGATGCTGCCGATAATAATGGAAAGCCCCATAGTGAAGATACACAGGGAGCATATGCAAAATAAAAACAATTTGGAATAAAATCCCTGTATTAATTCCAGAAAAAAATGCTTCATACCAGCCTGCTCCTTCCTTCGAGTCTTGTCAGCCGTTGTGATAAATTATAACATTACTGATCTTATATTGCAATATGACGATAAAACCTGTAAGAATGACGGGAAGATCATAAATTTTATATAAATAATTCAAAAATATGGAATTAATGCAATAGAATTCCGGGAAAGCGAACGCTATAATCAGAATCAGAGAATAACGAGAAAGAGCAAAGGAGAGGGAAGGTATGAAAAAGTCAACACAGCCTGCTGTCACGGCTAAAAGGAACAATCCCAGGAAAAAAGCGGGATTTCGGTTATTTCTGCTTACGCTGCCTTTTCTGATCGGAATCTTCATTTTTTCCTATCTGCCGCTTGCCGGATGGTCTTATGCATTCTTCGATTACAAGCCGGGAGTGCCGTTGTCGGAGTCAGAGTTTGTTGGACTGAAGTGGTTTTTAATGCCGTTTAACAACGCGGTACTCCGATCGCAGTTTGTAAGAGTTATGAAGAACACGCTGGGAATTAATCTGCTGTATATGGCAACAATGATTGCGCCCATGTTTTTCGCAATCTTCTTAATGGAAATCAGGAGTACAAGGTATAGGAAGCTGGTTCAGACGCTGACGACGATTCCGAATTTTATCAGCTGGGTTCTTGTATATTCAGCATTTTTCGCCCTGTTTTCAACAGAAGGATTGCTCAATAATCTGCTGATAAACTGGGGACTGATTGACACTCCGACAAATTACCTGGCTGATACGAGCCATATGTGGATTAAGATGCTTGGATATCATCTCTGGAAAGGACTGGGCTGGGGAGCGATTGTATATATCTCGGCCATCACCTCAATTGATTCCGAGATTTATGAAGCATCAGAAATTGACGGGGCAGGACGATTTTCCAAGATATGGTATATTACGATACCCCATCTGATACCGACCTTTTTTGTATTATTTATCCTGCAGATCGGAAACATTATCAATAACGGAATTGACCAGTACCTGGTATTCTCCAATGCCATGACGCAGGACTATATTGAGGTGCTTGACTTGTATGTTTATAATAACGGCCTGAAGCTGGGTAATATATCGTATGCAACCGCAATCGGCATGTGGAAGTCGGTTATCAGTGTTCTGCTGGTATTTTCCGCGAATAAGCTGTCGAAGAAGGTACGCGGTTCGTCCATATTCTGATAAGGGAGGGAGCTAGGTTTGGCAAAAGAAGCAGCACATAGAGTGAAAAGAAAAAGAACGACGGGAGAGCTGGCATTTGATATCTTATTGTATGTATTCTTCGGATTATTTACGATTGCGTGTATCTTTCCGTTCTACTACATATTTATAAACACCATCAGTGATAACAATCTGGTGGCAACAGGACGGATTACCCTGATACCGAAAGGGATTCACTTTGAAAATTATCTGAATGTATTTAAGCTTGATACGATACCGAAGGCGGCATTTATCTCTGTCGCCAGGACGGTGATTGGAACGGCCTTCACAATCATCGCGGCTTCGTTCCCGGCTTATGCGTTCACCAGAGCCGAGTACTGGCACAGAACCTTGTGGTATCGTTTTGTGGTGATTACCATGTATTTCAGCGCGGGCGTGATTCCGACCTTCCTGACCTACCGGGCAATCGGAATCTATGATACCTTCTGGGTGTATATCCTGCCCTGTGTTGTAACTCCGTTCAACCTGATCCTGTGCAAGACCTATATCGAGTCCCTTCCGGCTTCGCTGGAGGAATCGGCGGAAATCGACGGCGCGGGTTATCTGGTGAGGTATTTCAGGCTGATTCTTCCGCTTTCCAAGCCGATTCTGGCGACAATCGCCGTATTCTCGGCGGTCGGACAGTGGAACAACTTTATGGATACTGTGTTGTATGTAATCGATAAGAATCTGTTCACACTGCAGTATGTCTTATACGATTATCTGAATCGGGCGAACGCGATTATTGAGATTTTAAGAACGGATCCGACGGCAATGATGGACGGTGTCTCCCAGCTTTTGACGGAAACAACCGTAAAATATACCATCTGTATCGTTACGGTTCTGCCGGTTCTTCTGGTATATCCGTTCTTCCAGAGGTATTTTGTGAAGGGCATTATGATTGGCGCTGTAAAAGGCTGATATGGGAGCTTGCGGGAAACCGAATGTATAGAATTAGCTCATTAATTTGCGTAAAAACGCATGGAAAAGGAGGAAAATTATGAGGAAAATCAAAAAGGGACTGGCGCTGCTTTTGTGTGTTGCAATGGCTGTGTCCTGCGCGGCGTGTGGATCTGATGACGGCGGCACCACAACGACAGGCGGTTCTGGCGGTACGACACAGGGCGGGGGGACGTCCGATGACGGTACAAGGGAAGAGGTTACGCTTACCATGTTTTCCCAGCAGTCGGTTACCAGTGAATCCGGTATCTGGCAGGGCTGGGGCGCTCAGAAGCTGTATGAGGATCTGACAATAAAGCTTGATCTGTATCCGACCGGCAATGAGGTGGAACAGAAGCTGAACCAGTATCTTGCGGGCGGAAGCCTTCCGGATATTATCGGCTTTAAGGGCCTTGATCAGGCGCAGCTTGCGATGGATGCGGATATGCTGCTTCCGCTGGATGAATATAAGGAGCTGCTGCCCAATATTTTCGAAAACTCTTATTATGAGGACGCAGTGGGGTATTCTCAGGAATATACAAGCAACGGTACGGGGCATCTGCTGATTATGCCGACGGCGGTCGGACCGGCTTCCTACAATGCGTATAACTGGGTTCCGCTGCTTCAGTGGGATGCTTATAAGAAGATCGGAATGCCGGAAATTAACACACTGGAAGATTATCTGGATGTGGTAGAGCAGATGGTAGCAGTGAAGCCTGTAACAGAGAATGGAGAAAAGGTATATGGATTCTCCCTGTTCTCTGACTGGGATAAGTATACCGCGCTTGAGGTTTCTACGCTCTCCTTCTTCTACGGTATCGATACGGAATATGTTTCTCATCTGATGGAGACAAACGTAATCACGAAGGAGACCGAGTCGATTCTGCGTGATGACAGCTTCTACAAGAGAGCGCTGAAGTTCTACTTTGACGCAAATCAGAGAGGCCTGCTTGATCCGGATTCCATGACGCAGACATACAGCAACGTGGACGCAAAGTATTCGGCGGGACGTATTATGTTCTCCTACTTCAGCTGGATGACCGGATCGTACAACTCCACCTCGAGCGGACACGTGAACAACGAGGAAGCTCCGGACGGATACGCGTCGGTGCTGGCGAAGGATATGAAGCTGTACGATGCTCCGGATCAGACAATCGGACGTAACTGGTATTACGCAATCAGCAAGAACTGCAAGGATGTAGAGAGAGCCTGCGAATTTCTGAACTGGCTCTATGATCCGGAGGTTATCGCATACTTAAGCAACGGTCCCGAGGATCTGCTCTGGTCCTATGATGAGAACGGCGAGCCGAAGGTAAAAGATCCGGAAGGCTGGGAAGTTATCGACAAGAAGACGGAAGCGTTAATGCCCGAGGAAATCGGCGGCGGTGCGTTCCAGGACGGCGTATATGCATTTAATACCCTTGGTATTTCCGCATGCACGATCATGGAGAACGGTTATTCCAACAGCTACCGTTACTGGCCGTCAACGCTTACCAGGAATCCTACGCTGATGAAGCTTGAAGTAAACGAATGGCTTGGAGCCGATACGCTTGCGGAATATGTCATTGCCAATGATATGGTTGCAAAATCGACGCAGGCCGTTAATATGATTACTCCGATTTCGGATTAGCTGGAAATGGTTGTATCCCAGATTGGAGAGATTGTTAAGAAGTATTCCTGGCAGATGATCTATGCCGAGGATGAAGCGGAGTTCGAAACACTGTGGTTAACGATGCAGACCGAAGCAGAAGGACTCGGAATGGCTCAGGTTGTGGAATATTATGAGAATGAGTGGGCTAAGGCGCTTGAGATCGTAAAGGATTACGAATAAAAAGCATAGCATTTTGCAAAAAGGCATAGCATTTTGCAAAAAGGCATAGCATTTTGCAAAAAGGCATATGGCCTTAAAGAAAGCCGCTGCGGCTGAATTCGTTCAGCCACGGCGGCTTTTTAACGGATACATCCGGTAAGCTTCACGCAAGAATCTCGGGGGAGGCTTCCGGCTGCGGGGAAGACCCGGAAAGCTTTGTCAGCTTAAGCCTGCGCCGGTACACAATCGGCGATACCTGATAATGCTGCTTGAAGATCCGGTTGAAGTAGGTCTGGCTTGAGAAGCCGGCCTTCTCTACGATGTCCTTCATTTTCATATCTGTCGCGGTAATCAGGCCGATGGCATACTGAAGTCTTGCCTGAGTCAGATAATCATTAAAATAGGAGCCTGTCTGCTGCCTGAAAAGATTGCCGAGATAAGAAGGGGACATATTCAGCCGGGCCGCCAGTGTCTTTAAGGAAATATCCTTGTCGGAGAATTCATGGACCGCCTGAATGACCGCTTCCACACAGGGCGAGAGCTCCGATAAGGATCTGGGAGAGGAGAAGCAGGCAGCCGCGAAGGCTTTGGAATATTCCTCATATTCCGCTGTCCGGGCCGTCTCTTCCGGGAATTCTTTCAGCAGCGCGGCAAGCTTTGGGTACTGCGCCGGCAGATTGTCCGCGGAGGAAAACAGGCTTTGATATAAATGACACAGAATGCTTATT
>DVNP01000224.1 GCA_018714285.1 Candidatus Caccomorpha excrementavium
CGGGCGCTTGGAGTTGCCGTGAACGCAGTTCACATCCCTTCTGACGCGCTCGCAAAGGCCAATCCGGAGTATCAGGGCACGCTGCTTGGAGACAAAGCGAATTCCGTCCTGTTCAACAATACGAAAATCAAGCGCCTTGTCCCCGGCTTCACGGCTTCCATCCGCTTTGACGAGGGAGCCCGCAGAGCCGCCCGCTATCTGTTAAGCCATCCGCAGCTTCAGATCCCGGATCCTGAATTCGACGCCTTTACCGATCATTTGCTTTGCAAATATCATGCATTTTATGATTCTTTGTAAAATAAAACACAGAATACAGCCGGAATTTCGTCATTTTTTTCAGAGAAAACGACGAAGGTTCCGGTTGCATTTTTTTCATAGTGTGCTATACTGGTAGCGTAAAATAAACGGAAAGCAGAGTAGGACCATGTGCGTTAAGTGCCGGGTGAACAGGGAGTTGTCATCCGGACGAAAAGGAAACTTGCGGTACATGATCCGCATCCCGCTGCTACAACGGATAACCGTCAGATCTGTTTTATGAGATCGGGCCGCAGCTCGGTCTGTAAGCGATTATCTCTAATTGTAGTAAGGACTGCGAAAGGAGGTAATTTTTTTATGAAGTATTTCTTCAAATCCTTCCCTGATTCCCTCAGGGAACTTAAGAATGTCAGATGTGTCACGTATGCCGCCATGTTTACCGCCATGGCAATCGCGCTCGGTTATCTGACAACCATTCAGTTCGGCGACACCATCAAGATCGGCTTTTCCTTCCTGGCCAAGGATTTCGGCGCCTATATGCTGGGTCCGGTTGTCGGCGGCATTATTAACGGGCTTGTGGATCTGATCACCTTTGTCATTAAGCCGACCGGTCCCTTCTTCCCCGGCTTCACCTTCAATGCCGTACTGACAGGAATCATCATGGGCTCCATACTGTATAACAGGCCGGTGAAGCTCTCCCGTGTTCTTGCCGCGCGTATTGTGAATTCCGTCGTGGTGAATCTGTTCTTCAACACGCTCTGGATTGCCATGCTCTATGGCAACAGCTTCTTCGTCATGCTGCCGGCCCGCGCGCTCAAGCAGGTTATTATGCTCCCGATTGAGACTATCATGCTCTATTCTGTCATGAAGGCCGCGGAAGCCGCAGGACTTCTTAAGCTCTTCCGGAGCGGCCGCCATTCCTCCGGTTATTCCGGCAGTAAATAGTTTTCTCTTCCCTCTGTTCTTATTTAGAAAGATATGATATACTGTCTGTAATACGATCTTTCTGGAAAGGAGCAGAAACCATGTTTGACAATCACGCTATCTCAATTCCGGACGCTGCCGGATTCAGGCAGCTGTTCTCTCCATCCCTTGCCGCAGATATCCTGTCGGATTATGAGAAGGCAATGACCGCCTATCCCGACAGGAAAGCGCAGGTGGATGAATTCGCGGCCGGGCTTCCTCCCGCCGTTCGTACCGCATTATATTATCTCTATGCCTTTATGCCCCCCGCGGATGTCATTACCTATGACGTAACCGAAATCTATTCTTATATTCTCGCCGCGGGGCGCATTCTTGAGACCATTCCCTATTCCCGCACGGTACCTGCCGATCTGTTCCTTCCTTATGTGCTGCATCACCGGGTCAACAACGAGAACCTTGACGGCTGCAGATCCGTGTTCTATGAAGAGCTCTTCCCCAGAATCTCGGGGCTTGGGATGAAGGATGCAATTCTTGAAGTAAATTACTGGTGTTATGAGAAGGCGACCTATATCCCAAGCGACGGACGCACTCTTGCCCCGCTCGCGATTGTTAAGACGGCGAAGGGACGTTGCGGCGAAGAATCCACACTTGCCGTCTCGGCCCTGCGCAGCGTCGGAATTCCGGCCAGACAGTGCTATGTTCCCCGCTGGGCGCACTGCGACGATAATCATGCCTGGGTTGAGGCATGGGCGGACGGAGAATGGCATTATCTGGGAGCGTGTGAGCCGGAGCCGATCCTGGATAAGGGATGGTTCACTTCAGCGGCATCCAGGAGTATGCTTGTGCGCTCCAAAGCCTACACCGGATACCTGACCGATTCCGACGCACGCCGGGAGTCTCCTTTATATGAGCTTGTGAACAGTACCGGAGTCTACGCGCCGGTCAGGGAGCTGCGCGTCTTAGTCAGAAAGGACAACAAAGGGCTTCCCGGTATTAAGGTGCGTTTCGAGCTGATTAACTATTCGGAGCTGTTCCCTCTGTTCACGGATACCACAGATGAAGCGGGATACGCGTCCTTCGTAACGGGACTTGGCAGCCTTCATATTCAGGCTTACGCCGAAGGCAGGGTGATCACTGCCCCGGTTGATGTCAGAACCTGTGACGAAGTGGTTCTTGACTGGGAAAACGGCTTTGATCCGAACGGAATGGATACCCCGGTTACCTCCTTCCTTGAGCTGGTTCCGCCCACAGAGCAGGTTCCAAAAGAAAGCCTGTCCGTCTCCGATCCGGAGAAGGCAGCCGCTCACACCGCCCGCCTTGCGCGGTGCGAAGCCATCCGCGCGGATTATGAGAGCAGCTTCTGTCAGGAAGCGGACGTTCAGGGGACAGATGCCCGGGCAACGGATACCGGGACACCTGACGCCTCAGATTCCTCCATGCCGGTGGATCCGGAACGCGCCGCCGCGCATTACCGCGCCCTTGCGAAGGGCAATCATGCGGAGATCGAGTCCTTCCTCGCGGCAGAATCCTTCTCCATACAGGACAAGCTCGCCATCCTGTCCACGCTTCGCGATAAGGACTTCGTAGATATTACAAGCGGGATTCTGTGTGAATACCTGGAAGAAGCCCTGCGCTACCGGGAAGCCTTCCTGAAGATCGAAGAATCAGAGGATCCCGAACGCGGCGAGATCTTCCGAACCGACATTCTCGCCCCCCGGATCGACAATGAGATGATCCGTCCCGGACGCAGGGCAATGCGCGTCTGGGTTCAGGAGAATGCCCCGCAGCTCTTCGGCGCGGACGGCAGGGAAGTCATGGCCTTCGTGCGCGACTATATCCGTATCATTCCCGAATACGGCTGCGGCGGGCTCTGCGCGGATCCGCTCCGCATTCTGGAGCAGGGAATCTGCGGCAAATCCGACCTTCCCGTATTCTATGTCGCCCTGTGCAGAAGCCTGGGTATTGCGGCCAGACTTCATCCGTCCCTTCGTTATCCGGAATATCTGACAGCCGATGCGCAGGGGCATCCGGTCTTTGTACCCGCGGACGCCGCAGAAGAGGGCGGCAATACGGACGGCGGTCTGATTCCGGTTACGCTGATCAACCGCTCGGGTCAGCCGCTTCGCTATGAGACCCATGTCAGCATCGGGTATTTTAAAGACGGAGCTTACGAGACGCTCTTCTTCTGGGATCTTGTTCTGGAGGATTTCCATGAATTCCAGCTGCCCCCCGGCGGCTGCCGCGTAATCACAACCAGAAGACAGATTGACGGAACCGTATCTTCGCTGGTTACATATTTCGATTCCCGCAGAACATCCTCGCTCACGCTTGAGTTGGCCGAGGATCAGACTGCACGCAAGCTGAAATCGGTTCCCGTTGCAGACACGCCCCTTCTTACGGCAGACACGAAGTCCCCCGTTACTCTCTCTGAGGTATGCGGCAGCGCCTCTTCCTTCATTATTTATACGGAACCCGGAAGAGAACCTACCGAGCATCTGCTTCAGGAGCTGATTGAGCAGAAGGATGCCATCCGCAGGGCGGGCGTGTCCGTGGTTCTGATTAACGCCTCCGGCACAGGGTATGATAACACAACCCTCGCCCGCGCCGTGAAGGAGCTTGGCGCATCCTCCTGCATTCCGGTGGATCCCGCCTTCCTTCCCCGCCTACGCGTATCGATGGGCGTGGGCGACGAACGCCTTCCGTTCGCCCTTGCCGCCGATCCGGACAGGAACGGCCTGTTCGCGTTCGCAAACTATAATATCGGCACCGCCGCTACGCTTCTCTCAATTGTCACAACCAAAGAATCCATGAGAAAAGGCGGCTGAACGCCGGAAGAATGGAGGATGCCATGAACCGTTATCTATTAGAATGCTGTGTGGATTCCGTAGAATCCGCGATTGCCGCCGAACGCGGCGGGGCAGACCGGTTAGAGCTGTGCGCCAACCTGATCATTGGGGGAACAACCCCCTCCCCCGCCCTCTACCGCGCGGTCAGAGCCAATACCCATATCCCCGTCCATGTCCTGTTAAGGCCCAGGTTCGGAGACTTTCTCTATACTCCGGCCGAGCTTAACATTCTGAAGGAGGAAGCGTCCTACTTCGCGAAAGAGGGCGCCAACGGCCTGGTCATCGGCTGCCTTACGCCGGATGGACGGCTTGATAAAAAGGCAATGCAGGAAATCATTTCTCTTGCTCCCGGCTGCCACATCACCCTGCATCGGGCCTTTGACGTCTGCCGCGACTGCTTCGAGGCCCTTGATGACGCGAAGGAGCTTGGCGTCGGAACCATCCTGACCTCCGGCCGGAAGAATTCCTGCCTTGACGGGCTCCCCCTGATCAGAGAGCTGATCCCGGCTGCCGCCCCGGTACATATCCTGGTCGGCGGCGGTGTGAACGCCTCTGTAATCCGGGAATTTCTAAGCCGCACAGGAGCCGCGCACTTCCATATGTCCGGCAAGAAGGAGCTGGAAAGCGGCATGATCTACCGGAATCCTGATGTGAACATGGGACTTCGGGGCATCAGCGAATACACGATATGGAGAACGGATGAGGAAACCGTCAGACAGGCGAAAGCGGCGTTCCCTGCGGAATATGAAAATGTAATTATGTCAATTCCATTTAATCCAGAGAATATCGCATAGAATATTTAGAAATAAATAGCATTTTGTAAAAAAGGCATAATTTTATAAAAATCTGTATCTTGCTTTAATATTTCCTGATTACACATGAGAGCGGCAGCCTTCCGGACTGCCGCTCCCTGGTTTAACCTGATAAAAGGCATAGCATTTTGAAAAAAGGCATAGCATTTTGAAATAAGGCTATGCCTTATTTCTACTGCTCCATCTGCTTCCCAAGAAACGCCGCGGCCGTTGCCGCCAGCTTGACTTCCACCTCCCCGAACCGGACCTTGGGCTCCCGTGTGAGCAGAACAACCGCCCCGATTGCGTCGCCCTCACAGATCACAGGAGAGATTGCTTCATATAAGAACTCATCGTTTTCATCAATAACCTTTACGAACTGCTTGTCTTCCTTAGACGCCAGAATATTTTCTCTCTCATTAATAATTCCTTCCAGCTGCTTTGAAATTGGCTTGCCTGCAAGATCCTTCCTGGAACCGCCTGCAGCAGCTATGATCTGATCCTTGTCCGAAATCACCACCACATGGCCGGTTGTCATCCCCATGGAATCCGCGTACTGCCTGGCGAACTGCGAAAGCTCCCCGATCGGCGAATACTTCTTGAGAATAATCTCCCCTTCCCGATCCGTAAAAATCTCGAGCGGATCACCCTCCCGGATTCGCAATGTGCGGCGGATTTCCTTCGGCACCACAACTCTTCCCAAATCATCTATCCTGCGCACTATCCCTGTTGCTTTCATATATAATTCCTCCTGTGCTCTTCGTGCTTTTCATAGCTGCATTTCATAATCTGATGATGTAGAGTTAGTATGTGGAAAATCAAGAGGATTATTCATAAAGCGGCAATCATCTGTTCCATAAGCCTCAGAGTGCCCGCCTGTTCCACTGGTATCGGTTCAGGTCCACCCGTCCGTCCGCGTCAAATTCTATTCCCTCTGACTTTAAAAGCTCCGTCTGCCGGTTGCCGCCGCCGAACGCGAAAGCGTCCGACACCTCTCCGAAGCGGTTCACGACGCGGTAACACGGAATATTGTCCGGATCCGGATTCACATGAAGCGCATAGCCAACCACTCTTGCGAGCCTTCTGTTGCCCGCAAGCTGTGCGATCTGACCATAGGTTGCCACGTTTCCGTAAGGGATCTGCCGTACAACCTCATAAATTCTTTCAAATGTGTTCATAATGTACCTCTTTTAAAAACAACCCCTGCGGCGGAGCCATCCACCCGGCTGTATTTCTTTCCCGGCTTCTGAGAATGAGCGGTATCTCTCTGGGACTTCGCTCCCCTCTTCCGACTTCAATCAATGTTCCGACCATAATCCGAACCATATGATATAAGAATCCGTCTCCTGTTACCTCCATACGGAGATTGTTCCCTTCTCTGATAATCTCAAACCGGTAAATTGTCCGAATCGTTGCTCTCTTCGTTTCCCCGTTCGTTGAAAACGCGGCAAAATCATGCATTCCTACCAGATATTCTGCCGCCTGCCCCATGAGCTCCACGGAAAGATCTCCCTTCTCCTGATAGGTCCAGCGGCGGTCAAATACCGACGGCGGCCTGCGCAGATCAATCCGGTATTCATATGTCTTGGAAATTGCGTCATGTCTGCTGTGAAACGTCAAAGGAACCTTCCGCGCGGAGACAATGCGGATATCCTCGGGCAATATGTAGTTCAGATGAGCCGTAAAGTTCTTCGGAATCTCCCCGTCCGAGGTACGGCAGATAAAATTCGCCGTCTGGGCAATCGCATGCACGCCCGCGTCCGTACGTCCGGATCCGATCAGCCGGATCCTCTGCCCGAGCAGACCGGATATCCGATTCTCAAGCAGAGCCTGAATAGACGGCTTTTGTGCGTTCTCGATTCTCTGCCATCCGCTATATCCCGTCCCATCA
>DVNP01000225.1 GCA_018714285.1 Candidatus Caccomorpha excrementavium
TTGAAGGGGCGATTCGGCTGATTGATCGAAGGCTTTCTCTTGATATTCCGGAAGCGCTCCGCAAGAAGCTTGTTCTCGAAAAGGAGATCTTAAGGCTGCTCCCGTCGGATTATCCGTATTCTTTTGAGGAAGCGGTGAAGTATGCGAAAGAGAGAATTCCGGATTTTACTCAGGAGGAGCTGAAGGAGCTTGAGGAGGCGGGCAGAATTGACTGGATCTATGTTCAGGGCAAGGTTCGGTATTTCGGAAGATTTCTGGAGACGCTCCTTGTTACGGATCCGGCATTCGCGGCCCGGGCGCGCAGGGAGGAGGAAGAGGATAATTCTGCCAAACGCAGCTTTTTGGATGATACCATGCGGCTTATGAAGCGGGAGGGAAGGCTTACGCGCCGGTTCCGGATCCGTGCGTACTTAAAGATTCGGGACGAAGCGTTTGTTCCGGGGAAGAAAGTAAGAGTTTACCTTCCGGTTCCGATTGACTGCATGCAGGTGAAGGACGCCAGGATCCTGGCATCGGAACCGGAGATCCGGTCTGTCGCTTTGCCTGCGGCTGCCCAGAGAACGGTGTATTTTGAGGCGGCGCCGGAAGAGAATCGGCCGTTCTGGGTGGAATATGAGTATGAGAATACGGTGAATTATGTGGAGCCCAGGCCGGAGGAGACGGCAGAGGCTTTAAGAAGGGGCGTTAAGCCGCTTGAGGCATTCAATCCGCGAACGGACATACCCGGGCACGGGAAGCCGACGCTTGCCGATATTGCCGAGCAGGCGCCCCATATTACATTTACGCCTTATATTCGGGCGCTCAGGGAAGAGCTTGCGGGAGGAGAGACGAATCCGCTTATTACGGCAAGACGTTTTTATGATTTTATTACTACGAAGGTGAATTATTCTTTTATGAGAGATTATTTCACCATTGAGAATATTCCCGAATACGCGGCTCTGAATCTGAAGGCGGACTGCGGTGTTCAGGCGCTGCTGTTCATTACGCTGTGCCGTCTTGCGGGAATTCCTGCCAGGTGGCAGTCCGGGCTGTATTCCACCCCGGAATCTGCCGGCTCTCACGACTGGGCTCAGTTCTATGTCGAGCCTTACGGCTGGCTGTTTGCGGACTGCTCATTCGGCGGCAGCGCGTACAGGAACGGACAGTTTGAGCGCTGGAACTTTTATTTCGGCAATCTGGATCCTTACCGGATGCCGGCAAACTGCGTATTTCAGGCGGAATTTGATCCTCCGAAAAAATATTTACGAAATGATCCGTATGATAATCAAAGCGGAGAAGCGGAATATGAAGATCGCGCGCTGGGCTCGGAAGAGCTGGAATGTTACAGAACGGTGCTTTCCTGTGAGTGAACAAAAGGAAGACCCGCGCGGATTGAAAGAAGCCGCCGGATATCTGGTCAGCAGGTGTCCGGCGGCTTCTTTCGGCGCGTACATGACAGCGATAAGCCGTCGGAAGTTTTTAAATTAGATATAGATTCTTTATAAATAATTCAAAGATTTATTTTTCATATAATTGACTTTGCTCACAGCAGGACGTATCATAAAATAGAATATATCAAATTTCATCAGAATTACGGAGGTAAAAAATATGCAGGAACAAAAATCGCCTAAAAAACCTCTGATCTTTTATTACCTGATCGTATTGTTGGTACTGATGCTGCTGAATACGCTGGTTTTTCCGATGATGTCCCAGCAGGATATTATCGAGGTGGCCGGCAGTGATTTCATGCGGATGGTGGATAATGGAGAAGTGGAATATGCACAGATAACGGATACACAGATTAATTTTGCAACCAGGGAGGATGAGGAAGGAAGAAGGCAGTATTATTATACCGGATTGCTCCGGAAGGACAATCTTGAGGACTGGCTGCTAGAGAACGGAGTAGAGTTCACCTGGGAGATCCCTCAGGAAAATTCCTCGCTTCTGACCCTGCTGTTGTCCTGGGTATTCCCGATTATATTATTTATCGTTCTCGGACAGATTCTGGGGCGTATGATGACAAAGAAGATGGGCGGTAATGCAATGAGCTTTGGCAAGAGCAATGCCAAAATCTATGTTCAGGCGCAGACCGGAAAGACCTTCCGGGATGTGGCGGGAGAAGAGGAGGCGAAGGAGGCTCTGAAAGAGATTGTGGATTTCCTTCATAATCCGGGTAAATACGCGGACATCGGCGCAAGCCTGCCCAAAGGCGCGCTTCTGGTAGGCCCTCCCGGAACCGGTAAGACGCTGCTTGCGCAGGCTGTCGCCGGAGAGGCGCAGGTGCCGTTCTTCTCGATATCCGGATCCGAGTTCGTGGAGATGTTCGTCGGTATGGGAGCGGCCAAGGTTCGCGATTTATTTAAGCAGGCGACGGAGAAGGCGCCGTGTATCGTATTCATTGACGAGATCGACGCAATCGGGAAAAAGAGGGATTCTTCCGGAATCGGAGGAAATGACGAAAGAGAACAGACGCTCAATCAGTTGCTTACCGAAATGGACGGTTTCGACGGCAAGAAGGGGGTTGTGATTCTTGCGGCGACGAATCGTCCGGAGATGCTGGATCCCGCGCTTTTGCGTCCGGGCAGATTTGACAGAAGAGTTCCGGTAGAGCTTCCCGATCTGGCAGGAAGAGAAGCAATCCTGAAGGTTCATGCGCAGAAGGTAAAGCTTCAGGATAGTATTGATCTGAATGCCATTGCAAGGGCAACCTCGGGCGCGTCCGGCGCGGAGCTTGCCAATATTATCAACGAGGCGGCGCTGCGCGCGGTCAGGATGGGAAGAGTGGCAGTCAGCCAAAGCGACCTGGAGGAGAGCGTAGAGGTAGTCATTGCAGGCTATCAAAGAAAGAATGCGGTGATTTCGCCGAAGGAGAAGCGGATTGTTGCCTATCATGAAATCGGACATGCGCTGGTTGCGGCAAAACAGACGGAATCCGCTCCGGTTCATAAGATCACAATCGTCCCCCGTACTTCCGGTGCGCTTGGTTATACCATGCAGGTGGATGAAGGGGAAAAGAATCTGATGACAAAGGAAGAGGTTTTCAACCGGATTGCCACGCTGACCGGCGGACGCGCTGCAGAGGAGCTGATATTCGGAACCTTTACAACCGGCGCTTCCAATGACATTGAACAGGCAACCAAGCTGGCCAGGGCAATGATAACCCGGTATGGCATGAGCAGGGATTTTGATATGGTTGCGCTGGAGACCGTGACGGGAAAATATCTTGGCGGGGATACATCCCTTGCCTGCGCGGATACAACAGCGGCAAAGATTGATGAGGAAGTTGTTGAAATGGTAAAGAAAGCCCATGAAAAGGCAATTTCAATCTTGAAGGAGAACGCGGCCAAGCTGAATGAACTGGCGCAGTATCTGTATGAGAAGGAAACGATTACAGGAGAGGAATTCATGGAGATTCTGAACAGGGAATAAAGGGAATCGCCGGATCCGTGAATACAGTCTTGACAAACAATCAGGAACTGAATATAATAAAATCATTCGGATTGCGGCGAAGTAGCTCAGTTGGCGAGAGCACACGGTTCATACCCGTGGTGTCGGGGGTTCAAATCCCTCCTTCGCTATCGGGCGGAAAACAGGAACGGCAGAAGGTTCCTGTTTTTTCTTTATATCACAGGAATTCGAAAGGAGGCCGCTATGCTGTTTCTGAATTATATATGGGATTTTGACGGGACTTTATTCGATACCTATCCCCATGTTGCCTATTCACTCGGAAAGGCGTTGGAGGGATTCGGGATCCATGCGGACGGCAGGGAAGTTCTCCGGAAATTAAAGCAGAGCGTTTCGGAGGCGGTTACCTATTATTCGGACAAGTATGACATTTTATATGAGGAGCTGGCGGCAAGCTATGACAGAATTGAGAATGGCAGACCTGAGGTTCCTGTACTGCCTTATCCGGGTGCGGCTGCTTTTCTGGAAGCGGTCATACGCAGCGGGGGAAGGCATTTTTTGTACACACACCGGAATGAGACGGCGAAGCGTTTCCTGAGGGACGCGGGATTTGAAGCGTATTTTCAGAGAATGATTACGGCAGAAGACGGCTTTCCGAGAAAGCCGGCGCCTGATGCGATCCGGTATCTGATCCGGACGTACGGACTGATGGCTGAGGAGACGGTTATGATCGGGGATCGCGCGTTGGATCTGGAGGCAGGCAGGAACGCGGGAATTGCCGGAATATTATTTGATCCGGATGGATATTATCAGGATTATCCGGCGGATTATGCGGTCCGGTCGATGGAGGAGCTGAACGTATTGTGCAAAATGAAACCGGTTTGAGTACGGGAGAATGAGAAAGGAGAGAATGCCGTGAGGATCGGAACGGGTTACGATGTACACAGGCTGACAAAGGATCGGAAGCTGATATTGGGCGGCGTTGAGATAGAATGTGAAAAAGGACTGCTGGGACATTCCGACGCGGATGTTCTGATACATGCGGTTATGGATGCGCTGCTGGGAGCGGCGGCGCTCGGGGATATCGGAAGGCATTTTCAGGATACGGATGAACGTTACCGGGGGATTTCAAGTATGGTGCTCCTTGGGAAGGTCAGGGAACTTCTGGAAGAGAAAGGACTTGTGGTCGGGAATCTTGATGCGACAATTATTGCACAGAAGCCGAAGCTTGCCCCGTATATTCCGCAGATGCAGAAGAATATTGCCATGGCGCTTGGTCTTTCAGAGGACAGGGTGAATGTAAAGGCAACGACGGAAGAGGGGCTCGGATTCACGGGAAGCGGAGAAGGAATCAGCGCGCAGGCAATCTGTCTGCTGCTGGAGGTTATGAATGATCAAACTTCATGGCCGGCTGCCGGATATGATCCGGAGACGGGCAGATATGATACGGGCGGCTGCGCCGGCTGTGCGGGCTGCAGACAGCCGGAGAATAAGGGGGAATGAATATGGACGGGGGAATCGAAAGCCTCAGAGAGGAGCAGTCAGGGCTTGCGGCGGCAATCCGCCGGGAATTCCTGCTTGAGGATGCGGATATCCGCACCTATTCCCCTCTGACGCTGGCATATATCGGAGATGGAATCTACGATATGATAATCCGCACGATTCTGGTGGAATACGGCAATGCGCATGTGAACCGGCTGCATAAGAAGGCGAGCGGATATGTGAAGGCGAAGGCACAGAAGGAGCTGTTCTTCCGGATTGAAAAAGTGCTGTCTGAGGAGGAATTTGCCGTTTATAAGAGGGGAAGGAACGCGCGCTCCGCTACGGTTGCGAAGAATGCTTCTGTGTCCGATTACCGGATTGCGACGGGGGTGGAGGCGCTCTTTGGATATCTGTATCTGCTGGGGAGACAAAAGAGAATCTTTGAGCTGCTGCGCGCCGGATTTCCGGAGCTGACAAGGCAGCCGGGAAAGGAAGGATTGGACAATGAGATATGAAGAATATACCATTGAGGGCCGGAACGCGGTAATGGAAGCATTCCGTTCCGGCAGACCGATAGACCGGCTGTTTGTGCTGGACGGCTGCCAGGACGGGCCGGTGAAGACGATTATCAGGGAGGCGAAGAAGGGGGATATTCCGGTTCAGTTTGTGAAGAAGGAGAGGCTTGATCAGATATCGGGCACAGGGAAGCATCAGGGAGTGATTGCGTATGCGGCGGCGTATGAATACGCGGAAGTGGAGGATATTCTGAAGGCAGCAGGGGAAAAGCATGAGCCGCCGTTTCTGATTTTGCTCGACGGAATCGAAGATCCGCATAATCTTGGCGCGATTATCAGAACCGCGAATCTCGCGGGCGCGCACGGAGTTATTATTCCGAAGCGCAGAGCGGCAGGGCTTACGGCGGTTGTCGCGAAGACCTCAGCAGGCGCGCTGAATTATACGCCGGTCGCCAGGGTGACGAATCTTACTGCAGCGATGGAGGAGCTCAAGCAGAAGGGGATCTGGTTTGTCTGTGCGGCAATGGACGGGGAACTAATGTACCGGCAGAATCTGACGGGGCCGATCGGCCTTGTGATTGGAAATGAAGGCGAGGGTGTGAGCAGATTGGTGCGGGAGCACTGTGATTTTGCCGCTTCGATTCCCATGAGGGGGAATATTGATTCATTGAATGCCTCCGTAGCGGCCGGGGTTCTGGCGTATGAGATTGTCAGACAGCGCCTTGGCGCGGGGCGTTAGATATGGCGCGGGAATTCCTGCTTGTGGATGGATATAATATTATTTTCGCATGGCCGAAGCTTAAGAATCTCTCGGAAGACAGTCTGGAATCGGCAAGAGTGAGGCTGGCTGATATTTTGTGTAATTATCAGGGATTTCGGAAGAATGAGATAATTCTGGTCTTTGACGGATATAAGTCGAAGGGGAATCCGGGAAGCGTAATCCATTACCACAACATTGATATTGTATATACGAAGGAGGCGCAGACTGCCGATCAGTTCATTGAACTGGTATCTTCACAGCTGGCAAGAGATTATCAGATCCGTGTTGCGACCTCGGACGGGCTGGAGCAGATGATTATTCTGGCACAGGGAGCCGTCCGCATGTCGGCGCAGGAGCTGCGTTCAGAAATTAAACGGGCGGAAGCGGAGATCCGGGAGACGTACCAGAGATCCGCAAGAGCCAATACGAGGAACAGTCTGATTGATAATCTGCCGCCTGAGATGGCAGAGCTGTTAGAGCGGATGAGGCTGAAGGAGGATGATTAAGATGGAGGATTACAGAGAGATGTCGGATGAGGGGGTGATAGAGCGAATCCGGCAGGGAGACAGACAGGCTGTGGAATACCTGATGGATAAATATAAGGATCTGGTCAGGAAGCGGGCAAGAACCCTGTTTCTGATCGGAGGAGAGCGGGATGACCTGATTCAGGAAGGAATGATCGGGCTGTTCAAGGCGATCCAGGATTATTCGCCGGAACGTGACAGCTCGTTCTATCATTTCGCGGAGCTGTGCATCGCGAGACAGATGTATACGGCGATTAAGAGTTCGAATACGCAGAAGAATCAGCCGTTGAATAATTATGTGTCATTTGATTCCCCTGAATACGGAGAAAACAGTCAGAATCCGAAGCTTAGGGGTGATTCGGTATTTTTAAAAAAAATTTCAAATCCAGAGCAATTTGTGCTTGACAAGGAGTATGCCAGTGTGTTAGAATATGAACTCGTAAGGCGCTTGAGTGATTTTGAAAAGCAAGTCCTGAATCTCTATATGAAGGATTACAGTTATTATAAAATCTCAGAGGTTTTGGGAAGGGATGTCAAGTCAATTGATAATGCTCTCTCAAGGGTCCGTGGTAAAGTAAACGATGTGCTTAAGGATATGAGCAGTCGTTAGATACCGTGCTTCTGTAGCTCAGTTGGTAGAGCGCATCCTTGGTAAGGATGAGGTCTCCGGTTCAAGTCCGGTCAGAAGCTTTTATCGAGGTGTGGCTCAGTTTGGCTAGAGCGCCACGTTAGGGACGTGGAGGCCGCAAGTTCAAGTCTTGTCACCTCGATTTTTTATCATTTACTGAATTGTTACATAAAG
>DVNP01000226.1 GCA_018714285.1 Candidatus Caccomorpha excrementavium
ATTGCCGAAATTCTTACGGAGAACACGTCTGGTGTCCCTTTTTTTGTATCAGTACGACATGACAGAGTTTAGATTTCGCAGCAACCGACGCTTTGGAACGGTTGCTGCATTTTTGCTTTGAGGGACTTTGCTGCTGTATGGAATCCCTCTTGTGCGCAGGCTGCAGCGCGCCGGAAGATCCGGATCAGAGGATGGCCATTGCCTGGAATGTCTGTCCGGGATCTATTCGGGAGAAAGAGCAAAAGACGGCTGAAGGAAGCCTGTGAGAAATCGGAATAACACAATATAAGGAGAGAGAAGATTATGGATCGCGAGATCATTTATTTACCGAAGGAACAGTGGAAGGGAACCATATTGCCGATGGATTATATGTCGGACAGCCGTTATGACGTCCGGCTGGAAGAGAGCAGCGGGAGCATGACGGCAGCCTTTGTGCTGAAGAAGCTTGCGCAGCCGGTTATGCACAGCGGAGAGGAATATGATTATCCGGACCGGCTGTATGAGGATCACTGGGAGAAGGCATTCGCCTGGGGAATCGTAGAGGACGGGACGCTGATTGCGGCAATTGAGACCTGTCCGGAGGAATGGTCGAACCGTTTAAGAGTAACGGAGCTGTGGGTCGGGAAAGAATACCGCCGTCAGGGGATCGGACACAGGCTTATGAGCCTGGCGAAGGAGCAGGCAAGGAGAGAACGCAGGCGCGCGATTATTCTGGAGACGCAGTCGTGTAATACGCAGGCGATCGCTTTCTATCGGAAGGAGGGCTTTTCTCTGATCGGATTTGACGCCTGCTGTTATTCGAACCGGGATATGGAGCGGGGAGAGGTCCGGATGGAAATGGGATATCTGATTCCGAAGAAGAGGAGGCTTGCCGCGGATGACATTATAATACGGCCGGAAAGGCGGGAGGAATGGTTTGAAACGGAATGTATGGTAAGGAGGGCCTTCTGGAACAAGTATCACAGAGGATGTGATGAGCATGTTCTGGTCCACATGCTGAGAGAGGATGAGGCCTATCTTCCTTCGCTGAGCCGCGTTGCCGTAAAGGACGGAAAGGTGATTGGGTGTATCATGTATTCCCGGTCCCGGATTCAGGGGGAGAAGGAGAGCTGTGAGGTGCTGACCTTCGGACCTCTGTGCGTGGATCCCGAATGGCAGGGCTGCGGGGTCGGAGAGCTGCTTGTGAAGGAGACAATGAAGCTTGCCGCTAGGGCCGGATATCCCGGAATCGTGATCTTTGGGGAGCCGGATTATTACCCGCGGCTCGGATTCCAGACCTGCGACCGGTTTGGAATTACGACGGCGGACGGAAAGAATTTCAGTTCGTTTATGGGGATTGAGCTTGAGAAAGACGGACTTGCGAAGTGCAGGGGAGCGTTCCATGAGGCGGAGGTGTTCGAACGCCTGACCAGGGAAGCGGCGGAGGAATATGACAGGAAGTTCCCGGTGATGGAGAAGCAGTATTATCCGGGGCAGTGGGACTAAGCCGGGGAAAGTGCCGGGCTGTCCGAAGCATCAAATGAGGTCAGAACCGATTGTCTCCCGCATTGTCTTTCCTCTCATCCTGTGTTATGATAGAAATGTTAGTGATACAGAGAAAGAAACAATCACTTCCGGAATGTCAATAACATAAGAAAATGGAATATGCTTTGTCATCCGGCATTTTTCTAAAAAAGGAGGAATCTTAATGGATCTGGTTGTTTTGGGAAAAACAGGACTTACGGTCAATAAAAACGGTTTCGGCGCGCTGCCGGTTCAGCGCGTATCCAAAAAAGAGGCAGTGTATCTGCTTCAGAAGGCTTTCTATAACGGAATCAATTATTTTGACACGGCCAGAGTCTATTCGGACAGCGAGGAGAAGCTGGGCGCCGCTTTTGAGTATACCAGAGAGCGTATTGTGATCAGCACTAAGACGGCCGCGCAGGATGCGGCGGGAATGAGAAGAGATCTGGAGGAAAGTCTGCGCCGTCTGAAGACGGATTATATTGATATCTATCAGTTCCACAATCCGGCCTTCTGTCCGAAGCCAGGCGACGGCTCCGGCTTATATGAGGAGGCTCTTAAGGCGAAGGAGGAAGGAAAGATCCGGCATATCGGAATTACGAATCACAGACTGGCTGTGGCGAAGGAGGCAATCGATTCGGGTCTTTATGAGACGCTGCAGTTCCCGTTCTCTTATCTGGCATCCGACAAAGATCTGGAGGTTGTAAAACAGTGCGGGGAAGCCGGAATGGGCTTTATTGCCATGAAGGGACTGGCCGGCGGGCTGATCCATAATTCTGCCTGCGCCTATGCCTATATGGCTCAGCCGCAGTTTGCCCATGTTGCTCCGATCTGGGGAATTCAAAGAGAGTCGGAGCTGGATGAGTTCCTGTCCTATCAGGAATGTCCTCCGCAGCCAGACGATTTGATGCGGGCTGAAATCGAAAAAGACAGGGAGGAGCTCTCCGGCGGATTCTGCCGGGGCTGCGGCTACTGTATGCCATGTCCCGTCGGAATCGAGATCAATAACTGCGCCCGGATGAGCCTGATGCTGCGCCGCGCGCCAAAGGAGGGCTGGCTGTCTCCCGCCTGGCAGGAGAAGATGAAACGGATCGAGGACTGCCTGCACTGCGGACAGTGCATGAAAAAATGTCCATACGGCCTGAATACGCCGCAGCTTCTGGCAAAGAATTACGAGGACTATAAGACCTTCCTGTAAGAATCGGGGATCCTGTGTCCCGGAAATCAAATTTTAAATTGACTAAAGATGGAGAAAACAGACAATGCAAAAGAGTACAACAAATGAATCAAACGGTACTCAGAATATGACGGAAGGAAATATAAAGAAGCTGGTAATCCGGTTTGCGATCCCCGTCATGCTGAGCAATCTGTTCCAGCAGCTGTATAATTCCGTGGACTCCCTGATTGTAGGGAACTTTCTGGGCAAGGAGGCGTTAGCGGCAGTCAGTTCCTCCGGCCCGCTTATTTTCCTGCTGGTCAGCTTCTTTAACGGAACGGCAATGGGAGCCGGCGTCGTGATATCAAGATATTACGGGGCCGGAGAGAATGAAAAGGTATCCAGAGCGGTTCATACGAACGTTGCGTTCGGCCTGGTATCCGGAACGCTGCTTACGATTGTGGGAATGGCGGCCACGCCTGTGATTCTGAGATGGATGGGGACCGCGCCGGAGGTTCTGCCGAATTCTATCTCGTATTTCCGGTATTACTTCCTGGGCGCTTTGGCGATCGTCATGTATAATATATTCACCGGAATCATGAATGCGGTCGGGGACAGTAAAAGACCCATGCAGTATCTGATCTTCTCTTCTGTCCTGAATGTGGTTTTGGATCTGCTGTTTGTAGGCGTCTTTAGGATGGGAGTCGGCTCCGCCGCAGTTGCTACGACCATATCACAGGCCGCGAGCGCTCTGCTGTGCTTAAGACGGCTTATGACAAAGGGCCTTGTCTGCCAGGTGATTCCTTCCCGTATCCGCTTCCACAAGGATATGTTAAAGGAAATCGTCCGGTTCGGCCTTCCGACGGGAATTCAGAATTCGGTCATTGCGATTGCGAATGTAATTGTTCAGTCCAATATCAATTCCTTTGGTACGGAGGCGATGGCGGCCTACGGTTCTTACAGCAAGATCGAAGGATTCGCGTTCCTGCCGATTACCTGCTTTGCTATGGCGATGACGACATTTATCGGGCAGAATCTGGGAGCGAAGAAATATGAACGCGCGAAGGAAGGGGCGCGGTTCGGAATTACGATATCTCTGACGTTAGCGGAGCTGATCGGAGTTCTGATTTTCGCGCTTTCGCCGTTGCTAATCCGGCTGTTTAACGATGATCCCGAGGTTATCCGGCTGGGAGTGCAGCAGGCGAGAACGGAGGCGCTGTTCTATTTCCTTCTGGCCTTTTCGCATATTATTGCCGGAATCTGCCGCGGAGCGGGACGCGCGGTCATTCCCATGGGGATTATGCTGACAGTATGGTGTGTGATCCGGATTATTTACATAACGATTATGATGCAGTTCGTGCATGAAATCGAGTATATTTACTGGGCATACCCGCTTACCTGGGGGATCAGTTCCGTCATATATCTGATCTATTACTGCAAATCGGACTGGATACACGGGTATGAGAAAAGGAAGAGGGAAGCGGTGTAAGCAGCGATGTCTGGCGGGAGCTGTCTGAAGAAACGTCGGACCCGGATGTTTTCCGGGCCTTCTGTCGAAAGTCGGAAAAATATCTTGAAAAACCGATTTCCATATGTTACAGTAATGGTAGTTATATGACTGACGGAAGTGGATGAAACCACAGGGAGTATAACTGCACGAGAGCCGACCGTCTGGGCATGATGTCTGGGGCAGTGGGCTTTTTTCTTTGTGAGAAGGCCGGGAGCGAATCGTTCAGGAAGCAAGGTTGAAAGCCGGAGTCAGGATGTCATGATTGCAGTACAGAAATGGAGGAAATTATGAACGAGATTCAGTTGAAGTACGGATGTAATCCGAATCAGAAGCCCGCGAGGGTGTTTATGAAGGACGGGAGCGACCTTCCGTTTAGGGTGCTGAACGGAACGCCCGGGTATATTAACCTGCTGGACGCCTTTAACAGCTGGCAGCTGGTGAAGGAAGTAAAGGAAGCAACAGGGCATGTGGCGGCGGCGTCCTTTAAGCATGTCAGCCCCGCGGGAGCGGCGATTGACGTACCGCTTTCCGATACCATGAAGAAGGTCTACTTTGTTGATGATGATATTGAGCTGACGCCCATGGCAACCGCTTATATCCGGGCAAGGGGAGCGGACAGGATGTCCTCCTTCGGCGATTTTGTAGCGCTCTCCGATGAATGTGACGCGGCTACGGCCAGGTATCTTAAGTCCCTGGTGTCCGACGGAATCATCGCGCCGTCCTATTCGGAGGAAGCGCTTGCGATTCTGAAGGCAAAGAAGCGCGGGACCTATTGTGTGATCCAGATTGATCCCGATTACGAGGCGGCGCCGGTTGAGACGAAGGATGTGTTCGGAATCACCTTCGAACAGGGACATAATACGGTTAAGACGACAAAGGAGATTTTCTCCAATATCGTAACCGAGAACAAGGAGCTGTCTGAGGCGGCTTTGAATGACATGATTCTTGCGAATATCATTTTAAAATATACGCAGTCCAATTCCGTGTGCTATGTGAAGGACGGACAGGCAATCGGAATCGGAGCCGGCCAGCAGTCCAGAATTCATTGTACGAGGCTTGCGGGCGAGAAGGCGGACAAGTGGTTCCTGCGTCAGTGCCCGAAGGTGCTTGCGCTGCCGTTTAAGGAGGGAGTGAGCCGTCCGGACAGGGATAATACGATTGACGTCTATCTGTCGGATGATTATATGGATGTGCTCGCGGACGGCATCTGGGAGAAGTTCTTCACGCAGAAGCCGGAGCCCATGACGGCGCAGGAGCGTAAGGAGTGGATTAAGGGCCTTGACGGAGTTACGCTCGGATCCGACGCGTTCATTCCGTTCAGCGACAATATTGAGCGCGCGCACAGAAGCGGCGTGAAGTATGTTGCGCAGACAGGCGGGTCTAAGAATGATCAGGCCGTAATCGATGCCTGCAACGAGTTCGGTATGGTTATGGCATTTACCGGCATCCGTCTGTTCCATCACTAATCGGAGGTGCGTATGAAAGTATTATCCTTAGAGAACGAGTTAAAGAGCAACGCTTATCCGGGACGCGGCATCATCGTGGGAAGAACGCCGGACGGCAGGCATGCGGCAATCGCGTATTTTATTATGGGACGCAGCGAGAACAGCAGGAACCGGATCTTTGTGGAGGACGGAACCGGGATCCGCACGCAGGCGTACGATCCTTCCAAGCTGACCGATCCGAGCCTGATTATCTATGCTCCGGTCCGTGTGCTGGACGGGGATACGATTGTAACCAACGGGGATCAGACGGATACAATCTATGATCTGGTGAAGGAGGGCGCAACCTTTGAACAGGCGCTGCGCACCCGGGAGTTCGAGCCCGACGCGCCGAATTATACCCCCAGAATCTCGGCGATCCTGCATTTCGCAGAGGGAAGCTTTGATTATGAGATGTCAATCTTAAAGAGCAATCACGGCAATCCGGGTTCCTGCAACCGTTATACCTTCGATTATGAGAATCCGGCGGCGGGTGAGGGCCGGTTTATTCATACCTATATGCAGGACGGCAGCCCGCTTCCGAGCTTTGAAGGGGAGCCGAAGCCGGTTGCGATTCCGGATGATATGGATGAATTCGGGGATATGATCTGGAACAGTCTGAATCCGGACAACAAGGTATCTCTCTTCATCCGGTATATTGATATTGAGGACGGATCGTTCGCGACCAGGATCTATAATAAGAACGGCTGATTATTCTGACGCGCGGCAGGGCAGATGCCGGGCGCCGCGGCCGTTTACCGTTTCTGTGTCATTTTATCAGGAGCTGCCGGCGTGGGCCGGCAGCTTTTTGTATTATCAGTATCAGGGAGAAGAAAAATGGATCAGGAATATTGTATTGTAAAAGCATACAGGGATGACAGAGCTTATGTTATAGCGGACGTCGAGGACAGCAGCCTGTTCCTTCATCAGGTCATAGCGCAGGAGTCCGTGGATACGGAAAGAATTGTACAGGCGTTCGGAAGAAAGATTCTTTTCTTTGTCTCATGTCTGGAGAATTCATGTATGAGCCGGTCTGGGAGTTAAATTTTACGTAATTTTTCCGTACATTTTACAGAAGAGAGATATTGATATGCTACAATGATCTTGAATCACCAGAAGAGGAGGATCAGAGTAGTGTCAATAATTGTTAGTAAATGGAAGAAAATAATTATATCTGTCGCTCTGCTGGCATGCATAGCGCTGACAGCATGTTCCGGGGGAGGGGCAGAGGAGGGAGACGGAAGCTATACGGTCGCGGGCGCCACTGAAACCATCCGGATTCTGTCGGGAAGCGAGAATCAGGAGCTTGAGCATATTCTGAAGGAGTGCGCCGAAGAGACGCGGGTGAATCTTGAGATCACCTACCAGGGTTCCGTCGATATTATGAGAGAGCTGCAGCAGGGGGCGCAGGAGTATGACGCGGTATGGCCTGCCAGCAGTCTGTGGATTTCGATGGGAGATACCGGACATATTACGAAGCATTCGCAGTCTGTCTCCCTGACGCCGGTGGTATTCGGGATTCGAAAGAGCCTGGCAGAAGAGCTTGGCTTCACATCCGGTGATGTATCGGTCCAGGATATTCTTGCGGCAATTCAGGACAAAAGCATGACATTCTGTATGACCAGCGCGACGCAGTCGAATTCCGGCGCAAGCGCTTATATCGGATTCCTGTACGCGCTGTCGGGAAAGCAGGGCGCGCTGACGGCAGAGGATCTGGAGCAGGACGCGCTGAAAAATGAGATCAGAGAGCTGCTGTCCGGAATTGACCGGAGCTCGGGAAGCTCGGACTGGCTGAAGGATATGTTTCTGAACGGAGACTATGACGCGATGGTCAATTATGAATGTCTGATTATCAGCGCGAATCAGGAGCTTGAGAAACGGGGAGAGGAGCCCTTGTATGTGGTATACCCTTATGATGGTCTGAGCATCGCAGATTCGCCGCTTGCCTATGTGGATCACGGCAGCGCGGCAAAGGAAGAGGCTTTTCTTGCGGTACAGGAATACCTTCTGTCAGATGAGGCGCAGGAAAAGATTCAGAGGACGGGACGCAGAACCGGTTACGAAGGAGTGAGCGAGTCTAACAGCGATATCTTCCGGAGTGACTGGGGAATCGATACCCAAAAGGTTCTTTCTCCGATTACCATGCCTTCGGCAGAGGTTCTGCTTGAGGCTCTGAACCTGTATCAGACGGAATTCAAGAAGCCGTCGCTGAATATTTACTGTCTGGATTATTCCGGAAGCATGGCAGGGGAAGGAAGAGATCAGCTGGTTGAGGCCATGGGGCAGATCCTGATTCAGGAGAATGCCCGTCAGAATCTCCTGCAGGCAACCGAAGGCGAGGTGAATATTGTAATTACGTTCAGCGATACGGTCAGCCATGTCTATGAGGCGGCGGATGCTTCGCCGGAGAGCCTTCAGAGTCTGTATGACCAGATCCGGGAAGAGGAATGCGGCGGAGGAACGGATATGTATGCTGCGGCCGAAGAGGGACTGCGGATTCTGAAGGAGAATTATGATATCAGCGGGTATTCGCCTGCAATTATCATGATGACGGACGGACAGTCAAACGGAGGCGGAACGTATACGGATTTTGAGGCGGTTTACCGGGAAGCGGGACTGGATATCCCGATCTTTTCCATTATGTTCGGAGACGCGGAGGAGGTTCAGCTTCAGGGACTGGCTCAGCTGACCAACGCGAGAGTATTCGACGGCAGAGAGGATCTGATTGGGGCATTCCGCAGCGTAAAAGGATATAATTGATGAAAGGCGGCAATATGAGAGGAATTCGCGCGGGAATTCTGTCGGCGGTGTTCTTTCTGGCTCTGTTCTTCGGACTGCGCTGGAACCTGATTGTGTGCGTCCTTCTGGCGCTTGGTATGTTCGAAGCAGTCTATCTGCTTGGCGCGCCGAAACGAAGGCCGGTTCCTCCTTCTGCCGGTATGCGGGAGGATCCGGGAGCGCGGCTTAAGGAAGCGAGAGAGGATCTGGAAGCAATCAGCCGTTCCATGGAACAGATTGAGGACAGAGAAATTAAGGAGGGCTCCATGCGGCTCCACCGGACGGCGGCGGGTATCCTTGCATATCTGGAGAAGCACCCGGACAGAATCGATATGGCAAGGAGATTCATTGATTACTATCAGGATACGGCTTCCTCCCTGCTGACCCGCTATGTTGAGCTCCAGAATTCAGGACTCGATACGCCGGAGATACAGAAGCTGAAGGAAGATGTGAAGAAAGCAACCGCGGCGCTTAACAAGGCATTTGAACAGCAGTTTGCGAGGATTATGAGCAGTGAGATTCTGGATATGGACGTAGAGATCAGGACCATTGAAAGTATGATGAAAATGGAGGAGAATTCATGAGGTCAAAGCTTGCGGGGCTGATTCTGCTTGCGGCGGTTATTCTTGCCGCAGGCGGGTACTATCTGTTTACACTGCAGGGCAGAACCGAGGAGCTGTCCGGCTATCTGGGAGGGGAGAAAACAGGGCTGTTCGAGGATGAGGAGATCCTCTCCATCCTGAAGGAGAAATACTATCTGGAATTCACCTATTCCAAGGCGGGTTCTCTTGATATGGTAACAGCGGATCAGTCAGGAATGAATTATCTGTTTCCATCCAGCCAGACGGCTCTGTCTTATTATCAGGACTGCCACGGGCAGCCCGCCCGAAGCGAAATTATCTTCAATACGCCGATTGTTCTGTATACATACCGGGAGGTTCTGGACGCGTTAACAAAGGCCGGGGTAATAACGGAACAGGACGGGGTATACTATGCGGATATGGAGAAGCTGACAGACATGCTGCTTTCGGGAACACAGTGGGCCGATATCGGACTGAGCGAGCTGTACGGCAGCGTTACCGTGGATACGACGGATCCGGTGAAATCCAACTCCGGCAATATGTTCGCGGCTCTTCTTGCCAATGTGCTGAACGGCGGCAATACGGTGGATGAGGAAAGCGTAGAGAAGATCCTTCCGGATCTGCAGGCGATATTTGCGGCGCTTGGATATATGGAGACGTCCTCTGCGGATCTGTTCAGTCAGTTTTTAAGGATGGGAATCGGCGCAAGGCCTATTATTGCGGGTTATGAAAGTCAGCTGCTGGAATTTGCCGCGCAGAATCCGGAGGATTATGCCGCCATAGCAGATGATGTCATAATGGTCTATCCGTCGCCCACCGTCTGGTCCACTCATGTCTATATCGCGCTGGATGAAGCCGGCTCTGCCGGGATTGACGCGCTGCTGGATGAAGAGATTCAGAGGCTGGCCTGGGAGAAGCACGGCTTCCGTACCAGCGGGTACGGTACGATAGCGGAAGCCGGAGGCGGAGTTGTTCCCGGAGTGGCCGAGGAGATTATCCGGGTTACGAATGTGCCGGACTATCCCGCAATGAAGAAAATCATGGACGGACTGTAAAGATAAGAGGAGATACTTGCAAAATGACCCGGCCCGGGCTATAATGTAGCAGACAGTTAATTACGGTCAGGAGGTTACTTATAGTGCTTTTATATATTGTCAGACATGGAGAGACGGACTGGAATACCCAGAAACGGCTTCAGGGACAGGCGGATACGCAGCTGAACGCGAACGGAATCCGTCTTGCCGGAATTACGGCGCAGGGGATGAAGGATATTCCGCTTGATCTTGGAATTACCAGTCCGCTGCAAAGAGCGAAAAAGACAGCGGAAATCATTCTGGAAGGAAGGAACGTACCGCTGCTTGAGGATGACAGGCTTAAGGAGATTTCCTTCGGTTCCTGGGAAGGGCTTTGCTGCTCAAGAAGCCATTTTGAGATTCCGACAAAACATTTTGACGACTTTTATCTCAGGCCGTTCGATTTCGTTCCGGCCGCGGACGGAGAGACGGTGGGGATGCTGTGTGAGCGGCTTGAAAGCTTTTGGAAGGATCTGATTCATACGCCGGAGTATCAGGATAAGTCGATCCTGATTGCGTCGCACGGCTGCGCGGTCCGGGCGCTTCTGCATCAGGTGTATGAGGATAAGGAGGACTTCTGGAGGGGGCATGTTCCGATGAACTGCTCCGTCAATATTGTGGAGGTAAAGGACGGGCAGGCGCGGATTGTGGAAGAAGACAAGGTATATTATTCAAAAGAGGACTGCGTGGATTTCTACGCGGTGGAATCATAATAACAGAGCGCGGATTGAAAACCGGCGCCGCAGTCTCATCAGCAGATGGGCTTGCGGCGCCGGTTTTGCGTCTGTTCACAAATATTTCTTGTGTAAATTTATCACCATATTTTTTGGAGGTAATTAAAAATTCAGAGTGAAATAGAACGAAATATACACTAAGCAAAGATTCTGAATCGTATTTTGTCGAAAAAATCTATCTTTTCATTCAATAATCGGACATACTGGACTTGCGGAAAATTTTACCAGATGAAAGGAGTTACTGCAAATGTCCAGAAGAGGAGAGAATATTTACAAGAGGAAGGACGGAAGATGGGAGGGCCGGTACATCAAATCATACAGCAGGGACGGAAAGGCGTGTTATGGTTATGTGTACGCGAAGACTTACAAAGAGGTAAGAGAAAAATATCTGGAGAGCAGGCAGACGGCAGAGTTGTTCCTGAATCTGCAGGGCGGCAGAGACAGAGATGTCCGCAGACAGACGAGCCCTTTGGAGAGCGGGAAGGAGAGCCTGAACGCGGCAGCGGAGGAATGGCTTGGATATATCAGAAAGAGAGTAAAAGAATCAACGTATATTCGATATAAAAATATAATCAGAAATCATATTATTCCGGAGATCGGCGTGCTGGATCCGGAAAAAATTGATGCGCGTATGGTAAATCATTATGCGGATTACCTGCTGGAGAAGGGGAAGAAGGGGAGGAGTGCGGAAGGACTCTCGGCCAAATATGTCAGGGATATTGTTTCGATTCTGAAGCTGATTATGCAGTATTATTCCAGTTATTACGGCAGGAAAATTGCGGTAATTGATAAGCTGGATATCCGCAGGGAGGATAAGGAGAGCGCAATGCGGGTCCTGTCCGTAACAGAGCAGAATATGCTCTGCCGCTATTTAAGAGAGGAGAGTTCCTTTCTGAATCTCGGAATTCTGCTCAGTCTGTTTACCGGAATCCGGATTGGAGAGCTGTGCGCTCTGAAATGGAAGAATATCCGTCTTGATGACAGCGTACTGTATATCCGGCATACGATGCAGAGGCTGCAGAACGATGAAGCCGGAAGCAGAGTCAAGACCAGAATTCTGATATCCGTGCCGAAGAGCAAAAGCTCCAGCCGCTGTATTCCTATTCCGGAATTCATGTGTACGGTGCTTGGGGAATACAAAGACAGCTTTCCGGTGGAGGAGGAGGCCTATCTCTTGACCTGGGACAGCGAGAAGTATATTGAACCGCGTACCATGCAGTACCGGTTTAAGAAGGTTCTGCAGATCTGCGGAATTGAAGACGCCAATTTCCATTCGCTCCGGCATACGTTCGCGACACGGTGTGTGGAAGCCGGGTTCGACATTAAAAGCCTGAGCGAGATTCTGGGACATGCCAATGTCAACATTACGCTGAACCGCTATGTGCATCCGTCCATGGAGCTGAAAAGGCAGAATATGAGCAAGCTGGAAGGGCTGATGTGAAAAGAACCGGCGTTTTAAGGATTGATTTAGAGCGTTGCAAAGACAATTCAGGCGGGATCAATAAAAACGGGGCTGTCAGAAAACAGACAGTCCCGGTAACATCAGAACCCGTCAGACGGGCGGTTATGATACTATTCCATGATTCGGATTGCGTGATATCCCTCATGTATGGCGTTCATGATCTTTCTTGGAGCTTCGGCATCGCCGATGACACACAGATCCTTCACCTTGCCGTCCAGCGACTGCTCAAGCTCGTTATTCGCCCGGTAGCCTGCCGCGAAAATTACGGTGTCGCAGGCAAGGGCAAGGGTCTCTCCGCCCTTCTCGCAGATCACGCCGTCTTTTGTGATATCGGTTACCCATACTCCGGGTACAATCCGGATTCCGCGATCCGTTAACATGGCGCGGAGCGCCTGATCGTTGTTCAGGCAGTGATCGGCAATGGCGAGAATATCTCCGAGCATCTCTACAATCGTAACCTCTTCTGCCGTTTCGCTCATAAAAAGCGCCGTTTCACAGCCTACCAGTCCGCCGCCGATAACAACCACACGGGCGCCCGGCTTCTTCCTGCCGAGAAGATAATCCGCGGCGAAGGAAGCGTATTCCGAACCGGGGATCCGGGGGATGACAGGCTTGGAACCGGCAGCCAGGATGACTTTATCGTAATTGCCCGCGATAACGTCCTCCGCCTTTGCTTCCTTTGACAGGGAAACCGCGATGTCAAGCCGTTCAATCTGGTGCTGCATATAAGAGATAAGCCGGAATACATCCTTCTTGAAGCCGGGCAGTCCGGCCGCCCACAAATTACCGCCCAGTCTGTCGCTTTTCTCCCAGAGCTCAACCGAAAACCCGCGTTTTGCCGCGGCGATTGCCGCCGACATGCCGCCGGGGCCGCCGCCGATTACCAGAACGGATCGTTTCGTTGAAGACGGAGCGGGGAGCGCATACTCTTCCTCAGTGTAGCACAGCGGATTCACGGCGCAGCGCAGATGCTTTCCGGAGAATCCGGACAGGAGGCATTCGTTGCAGCCAATGCAGGGAGCTATCTCAGAAAAACGCCCTTCCCTCACCTTATTGGCCCATTCCGGATCCGCCAGCATCTGATGGGCAAGTACGACATAATCAAGCTTTCCTGTCGCAACGGCATCCTGGGCCAGGGCAGGATCGAACAGCTTCCCCTGACCGAACACAGGAAGATTGACAACATTTTTTACTGCCTGCGTAATCGGAAGCTGATGGCCGTCCTCCTGGTAGACCGTGGATATGGATCGGTACCATGCCTCATGGCAGCCGACATCGACATGGAGAGCGTTGACTTCTGCCTCTTCCAGAATCCGGGCCATTTCAAGTCCTTCTTCCAGGGTGCGTCCGCCTTCGAATCCATGACAGGGAGCGAACTTGACGAGAATCGGGAATCCGGGGCCCGCGCTCTCACGGATTGCTTCAATACATTCCAGGGTGAATCGCATTCGGTTCCTCAGACCGCCGCCGTATTCATCCGAGCGGGTATTCCACAGAGAGGTCTGAAACTGATCCAGAAGATACCCTCCGGAGGCGAGCAGTTCAATCGCATCCGCGCCTGCCATTCTTGCGAGGCTTGCGGCATAGCCGATCTTTCTGACCAGGCTTCCGATATCCCATGTAGGAATCGGCTTACAGGTTAAGGAAGGGAACCAGAACGCGCTGCAGCTACCTGCGGAATAAGGCGAGGTGAGCGGATCAATAAACTGCTGTCTGCCTAATCCGGGAGAAAGCTGGACGCAGACCCTGGCGCCATAGTGGTGACAGCGCTCTACAAGCATATTGAGGCGTTCCGCGTGATGATAATTACTAAGCTCCGTACTGGATCTCGGTTCATATTCGGTTGTTACGAGATTCGCGCCGGTGATAATAAGACCGCAGCCGCCCTTCGCGCGCTCCGTAAAATAACGGATGGCTTCCATGCTGTAAGCGCCGTCCGATTCGCCGGTCGTACTCATCGGTCCCATCACGATGCGGTTCTTCAGCTTCATTGTGCCGATTCGTGTCTTCTCAAATAGTACTGACATAGACAATCCTTTCTGCCCCCATATCCGGGACTGCTGAAAATTCACTATGATAAAAATAGCATGTCTGGCGTTAATTGTAAACCTATTTTTCGAAAAAGATTATATTTTTCGGAGAAGCCCCGGGACGCCGATAGAAATAGCCCTTGTCATTTCCGGAAAAACTCAGTATACTGAAAAGCAGACCAGAAAAAGGTGACATAAGAATGGAGGTTATCATGACGAACTTATTTGATCTGGAAGCATACGGACAAAAGGCGAGAAGAGCGGTCGCCGAAGGGATCGTTCTGCTTGAGAATGAAGGAGAAGTCCTTCCGCTGAAGGAGGGGAGCCGCGCGGCGTTATTTGGAAGGAGCCAGTTCAATTACTTTAAAAGCGGAACCGGATCGGGCGGACTGGTTAATACGGGGCATATCGTAGACATCGCGGAGGCGCTCTGTGGCGAGAAGACAATTCATATCAATCAGACAGTCAGAGCGGCGTATGAGGAATGGCTTAAGGATCATCCGTTTGATGAAGGAAACGGGTGGGCAACCGAGCCGTGGTTCCAGGAGGAGATGCCGCTTTCGTCCGGGCTGGTGGAGGAAGCAGCCAAAGAATCGGATGCCGCCCTGATCTTTATCGGGCGTACCGCGGGCGAGGATAAGGATAACAAAGCAGAAGGAGGCAGTTATCTGCTGACAGATACGGAGGAGGATATGATCCGGCTGGTGTGCTCCGTGTTTGAGAAAACCATAGTGCTTTTGAATACCGGCAATATTATCGATATGAAATGGGTCGGCCGGTATCATCCGGGGGCAGTGCTGTATGTCTGGCAGGGCGGACAGGAGGGCGGAAGAGGGACCGTGGATGTCCTGACCGGCCGCGTATCCCCGTCCGGCAAGCTTCCCGATACCATAGCATATGACATTACGGATTATCCGTCCACGGCTAATTACGGCAGTGAGACGCGCAATCGCTATGAGGAGGATATCTATGTCGGATACCGGTATTTTGAGACCTTCGCGAAGGATAAGGTGCTGTATCCGTTTGGATTCGGCCTTTCCTACACGACATTTCTGATTGATGAGGCGGGACTGAAGCGAAGAGAGGGGTCCGTCAGTCTGCGGGTGCGCGTTACCAATACCGGAAAGATGCCCGGGAAAGAGGTTGTACAGGTGTATTGCGAGGCGCCGCAGGGAGAGCTCGGCAAGCCCGTCCGCAGTCTTGCGGGGTTCGCAAAGACCGATTTGCTTGAGCCGGGAGAGAGCCGTATGGTGACGGTTGAATGCCCGGAATATTATTTTTCTTCCTATGATGATTCCGGCGTGTCCGGATACCGGTCCTGCTATGTTCTCGAGGCCGGAGAGTATACCTTCTATGTGGGATCTGACGTAAGAAGCGCGAAGGCCGCCGGAAGCTTCGTAATCGAGAAGACCAGACCGGTGCGGCAGCTGACCGAGGCCATGGCGCCGAATGAACCGCTCAGAAGAATGAAGCCGGAGAGGACGCAGGACGGGTATCGAATCACATATGAAGAAGCGCCGCTTCGAACCGTCTCCCTGAATGAAAGGATTACATCCAGGAGACCTGCAGAAGCCGCGTATACCGGTGACAGAGGCTTTCGTCTGATTGATGTGGCGGAATGCCGGACTGGAATGGAGGATTTTATCGCGCAGCTTTCCGATCAGGATCTGTGCTGTCTTGTGCGCGGAGAAGGGATGTGTTCCCCGAAGGTGACGCCGGGAACGGCGGGAGCGTTCGGCGGCGTGACGGAAGAGCTGAAGGCGTTCGGAATTCCGATCGGCTGCTGCGCGGACGGGCCGAGCGGCATCCGGATGGACTGCGGTACCATTGCGTTCTCCATGCCGAACGGAACCTGCCTTGCAAGTACATTTAACGAGAAGCTCATACAGGAGCTGTATGAGTTTGAGGGGCTGGAGCTGCGCAAAAACCATATCGATACCCTGCTTGGGCCGGGCATGAATCTGCACAGAAATCCTCTGAACGGCCGGAACTTTGAGTATTTTTCCGAGGATCCGCTCTTAACCGGAAAAATGGCGGCTGCGCAGCTTAAGGGAATGCATAAGTATCAGGTAACCGGAACAATCAAGCATTTTGCATGCAACAGCCAGGAGTACCGCAGAAATGACGTGGAGGCGCTCGTATCGGAGAGGGCGCTTCGGGAGCTGTATCTGAAGGGGTTTGAGATTGCGGTACGCGAGGGCGGCGCGTATTGTATTATGACGGCGTATTGTCCGATTAACGGATACTGGTCCGCCAGCAATTACGATCTGCTGACGACGATTCTTCGGGACGAATGGGGCTTTACGGGAATGGTTATGACAGACTGGTGGGCCAGAGGGAATGATGAAGGACAGCTGGGAGATCGGAAGAACATGGCGGCTATGATCCAAAGTCAGAATGACGTCTATATGGTCACGGAAAGCGCGGCCCGCAATACGAACAAGGATAATTCCGAAGAGCGGCTTGCGGACGGCACGGCATTCCGGGCGGATTATCAGAGGAGCGCCGCCAATATCTGCCGCGTTCTGATGAGGATGCCGGCCTTTGCGAGGTTCCTTGGAAGACGGGATGAGCTGGATGAAGGGCTGAAGGCCTGGGAGCAGGAGGAAGAAGGGAAGAAGGAGAACTCGATCCTGGTACAGGCCGGGGCGGATACGGCTCTTGACGTTTCTCTGCTCGATACGGAGAAGGGCAGAAGCACCCTGTATCAGATTGCCGTACGGGAACCGGGAGAATACCGGCTCGTTCTTACCTTAAGAAGCGCGGCAGAGAGCGGGCTTGCACAGATTCCTCTGTCCCTGTTCCATAACCGGGAGCTGTTAAAGACAATCACTCTGGAAGGCGGTCAGAAGGAGTGGAGGACGGAGACGGCAGAGCTTGGAAGGCTTGGCGGCTATCAGAATTATCTGAGATTCTATTTCGGACAGAGCGGGATGGAAGTCGGGGAAGCAAGGCTGGAGCGTGTCTGAAGGCCGGATTCGGGAAGAGAAACGAAAGAAAAGACGTGAATTATGTATATAGCAGATTTACACATTCATTCCAGATACTCCCGCGCCACCAGCAGGGATCTTACGCCGGAGCAGCTGGAACTGTGGGCGCGCAGAAAGGGAATCCGGATTCTTGGAACCGGTGATTTTACACATCCCGCATGGCGCAGAGAGCTGAAGGAGAAGCTGATTGGTTCGGGAAACGGATTATACAGGCTGAAGGAGGAATTCCGGATCCGGGACAATATTGCACAGCATTCCCCAGAGCCCGAATTTGTCATTACCGGAGAGATCAGCTCGATCTATAAGGCGGACGGCAGAGTCAGGAAGGTCCACAGCCTGATTCTGCTTCCAGGCCTTGATGAGGCGGAGCGGCTGGCCTTAAGGCTTGAGGAGGCCGGAAACCTTCATTCGGACGGAAGGCCGATTCTGGGCCTGTCCTGCCATGATCTGCTGGAAATTACGCTGACGGTCTGTCCGGATGCAGTCTTTGTGCCCGCTCATATCTGGACTCCGCATTTTTCGCTGTTCGGAGCGTTCTCCGGCTTTGACACCGTGCAGGAGTGTTTCGGCGATCTGACGCCATATATTCATGCTATGGAGACCGGCCTGTCTTCGGATCCCCCGATGAACTGGAGATTATCCATGCTGGATTCCTATCAGCTGATATCGAATTCCGATGCTCATTCCGCGTCAAAGCTTGGCAGAGAGGCGACCCTGTTCGATATTCCAATGAGCTATCAGGGACTGAAGGAAGCGATCGAGACCGGAAAAGGACTGGAGGGAACCATAGAATTCTTTCCCGAGGAAGGCAAATATCACTATGACGGGCACCGAAAATGTAGTCTGTGCTTAAGTCCGGATCAGACGCTGCAGTATTCGGGAATCTGCCCGGTCTGCGGCAAAAGGCTTACAATCGGGGTTGCTCACCGCGCGCAGCAGCTGTCTGATCGGCCGGAAGGCTATGTCAGGCCGGGAGCAAAACATTTTGAGAGTCTGGTTCCTTTAACGGAGGTTATTGCATCCTGTATGGGCTGTTCCGCTTCCGGAGTAAGGGTAGTCAGAAAATATGAAGAGCTGCTTGGAAAGCTCGGCAATGAATTCTCGGTATTAAGGGAGATTCCGGAAGAAGAGATCGAGCGGGCGGCAGGAGAGATGATAGCGGAGGGAATCAGGCGGCTTCGGAGGGGGAAGGTCAGACGGCAGCCGGGCTATGACGGAGAGTACGGCAGTATCGGGCTGTTCGAAGCGGCGGAGCTTGAGCGGCTTTCCGGACAGCTCAGCTTTTTCTCCGACATTAAGGCAAAGGAAACCGGCGGCAGGAAGGCTGCTCGAGCAAACAGGGAAACCGGCGCAGAGAAGGCAGGAATCCGTACGGGAAGAGAAACCGGTACAAAGAAGAACAAAGAACCGAGGGAAAAGATTGAACCGAAAGAAGGCCTGAATCAGGAACAGCTGGAAGCGGTTACTTCTTCCGCGCGGGCCGTTGCCGTGGAAGCAGGTCCCGGAACCGGGAAGACAAGAACGCTGACTGCGAGAATTGAATATCTGATTTGGGAGAGGAACGTTTTGCCGTCTCAGATAACCGCCGTTACCTTTACGAATCGCGCGGCAGGCGAGATGAGGACAAGACTGAGCCGTACAATAGAGAGAAAACGGGCGGTGCAGGAGCTTCAAATTGGAACGTTTCATTCCATATGTCTTCATTTTCTGCAAAAGCACGGGGATACCTGCAGACTGGCGGATGAGGCCATTATGCTTGAACTGGCGGAGAATACGGTAAAGGAGCTTGGTTTATCAATCAGTCCTTCCCGGCTGATTTCTCTGATCTCACTGAAAAAATCGGGAAAACCCGGCGCGGCCGGAGAGATATGGGAGGAAGCGTTTCGGCATTACCAGCGGCAGCTTGACGAAATCGGCGCAATGGATTATGATGATTTACTGCTCAGGACACTGCAGCTTGTGAAAAAAGGCGGGAATCCGGGAGAGGCATTTACTTATCTGCTGGCAGACGAATTTCAGGATTGCAGTCCGGCGCAGTACGAACTGCTCAGGGCCTGGAATAAGACCGGAGTCCAGCTGTTTGTGATTGGAGATCCGGATCAGGCAATCTATGGCTTCCGAGGCTCAGATGCAGGGTGTTTTGAAAGATTTGCGGCGGATTATCCGGATTGCGCGAGAATCCGGCTGACAAGGCAGTATCGTTCCTGCCCGGAGATTGTAGATGCGGCATGCGCAGTGATTTCACATAACCCGGGCGGAAAGCGTCCGCTTACGGCGGTCCGGAGCGCCGGAATGCCTGTCCGGGTGTATCAGGCGGAGAGTGAAACGGAGCAGGCCATGTATACGGCCAGGGAGATTGGCAGGCTTGTCGGGGGAATTGATATGCTGGATGCAGGGGAAATAAAGTCCGACTCGGCATCTTGTCTGTCCGGATTCTCGGATATTGCGGTACTGTACCGGACACACAGGCAGGCAGAACTGCTGGAGACCTGTCTGAAGAAGGAAGGAATCCCCTATGTTACGGCAGGAAGAGAGGACTACCTGAAGGAAAAAACGGTCAGAGGAACGGTCTGTTTCTTCCGGTCGATACAGGAAGAGGGAGCGGGATATGCAGGCAGACTGGCAGGAAGGATATTGTGGGGGCTTGAAGAGAACACAAAAGACGGACTGCTCTATAAGAAGAAGCAGGATGCATACCGGCAGGATTATCTGTGCGTAAAGCCTTATAAGCTGCTGGAACGGTTTATAAAAGAGGAAGGGCTTGTCAGAAACGAATCTATGCAGAAGCTGTCCTCTGCAAGCCGGTTTTATGCATCCATGTCCCAGTTTCTGGCGGATCTTGCGCTTGGCCGGGAAGCGGATCTGAGACGCTGTGGAGGGAAGCGCTATGTAGCCGATGCGGTTACATTGTCTACCTTACATGGAGCAAAGGGACTGGAATATCCGGTCGTTATTCTGTACGGAGTCCGGGATGGGATTCTTCCGGCAGAATATCATGTGAAAGAGAGTGGTTCTGACAGCAAACTCATTAAGGAGACGCTGGAAGAAGAGAGAAGATTATTCTATGTGGGAATGACGAGGGCAAAAGAGGAGCTGCTGATTCTTGCTCCGAAAGAACATCCGTCGCGGTTTCTTTCAGAGCTTCCGGAAAAGGGAGTTGTGTGGGAAAAGGCGAAGGAAAAGGGATGCGGTATCCAAGGCAGGCAGATGAGCCTGTTTGATTTTGTTCCGGAAAAGGAATGAGGAGATGAGTGAAAGGCGGCAGACAGATAATGGTTGCAATTCCGAGAGACATCTGTTAAGATTTTTAGCGTACATTTTTAAAATTGTCCCGATACTTTCACAAATCTGACAAATTCATAGAGTATAATAGGACAATGATCAGCCTATAAGGGGTGAAACAGATAGGAGGTTACCATGAAAACAGAGAATCAGAACAAGGAAGAGAAGGGGACGGCCGGTGAGCCGATGAGCCTGAGTAAGGAAAGGAAGCTGACGAGGAAGCATGAGATTGCCAGACAGAAGCGGAATGCGGTCATCGGCAGGGTTGTTTCTATCGTTATTATAGCCGCGCTGTGCGTCGGGATTGTGTCATTTGCAGGATACCGGATATACAGGGCGGTTACAGGAGTAAGGGCAAGCAGCGATTACAGCGCTATGCTGGATGATAATGGCTTTATTGAGGGAGTTACGGCATCCTCCTATGTGACGCTGCCGGATTATACGAATCTGACGATACCGGCGGATGAGGTGGCGTATACGGATGAGGATCTGGAAGAGGATATTCAGACGATGGTCGAGAGTTATGCCGCCGAGAGTACGACAACCACTAAGGCAATTGAGGACGGCGACACAGTGAATATTGATTATGTCGGAACCATAGACGGGGTAGAATTCGAAGGAGGAAGCACGGACGGCAACGGTTACGATCTGGTAATCGGTTCCGGCACCATGATTGGAACCTTCGAGGAACAGCTGATCGGGCATCATGTCGGCGATGAAGTGATTATTCAGGCTACATTCCCGGATGATTACAGCAGCAATCCTCTGCTTGCCGGCGAGAATGCGGCATTTAAGGTTACGGTGAATTCAATCTATATTGCGCCGGAATTCGATGATACATTCGTGGAGGAGTATCTGTCCGATTATGCGTCTACGGCGGAAGAATATAGGGAATATCTGAGGGAAACAAATTATAACAACAACCTGATGGACTGGATTGAAGCTTATCTGGATGAGAATACCACGGTTGTGTCCTATCCTGAGGAATATGTGGATCATATGGCATCGATTCAGAAGTATGAGGACGAGTCGGCATATGAATATATGAACAACCTGTATCAAAGCTATTATGGAACCTTGGCATACAGAAGCTTCTCCGATTATGTGGGAATGTCTGAGGCGGCTTACGACAGGGCGCTTCCTGTCGAGGTACAGGATCGGGTCAAGGAGGCTCTGATCTATCAGGCGGTTCTGGAGCAGGAGGGCGTTACGGTGACCGAGGATGAGACGATTGCTTATCTGGAGGAGAACGGATCGACCAGAGAGGATTATGACACCGATGTGGAGACCTTCGGGAAAGGCTATATGCTGCAGCAGATGGTCCATGTCAGGGCAATTGAACTTATACAGGATTATGCGACGGTAGAATAAGAGAAGAAGATAAGGCGGCCGGCGCCGGGTGAATCTGCGGACAGGATTCATCCGGCGCCGGTGGTCTTTATTCCGGCTTGATTTTACGGGTCCGCGTAAGGAAATAGAACACTCCCGCTGCTGCTGCCGTCAGACCCTCCGCCGCGGGAAAGGCGCACCAGACTCCCGTAAGCCCGCCGATCCGGGACAGAAGGAAGGCGAGAGGGATAATCAGGAAGAAGCCGCGCAGAAGGGCGATCACATGCGCAGGGAGCGGACAGTCCGAAGAGGTAAAATACATCGACATTACGATGTTAATCCCGGCGAACGGGCAGGCAATAAAGTACAGCCGCATTCCTTCCTGCGCAATCCGTGCCAGAACGGCGTTGTGTTCACTGTTGAAGATATCCGTAATCTGTGGGGCTCCCAGGAACACCGCGGAATAGAGGAGGGCTGAGAGGACCAGAACAGAAACCATTGCATACCGAAGAATGCTCTGAATCCCGGACCGGCTGTTCTGTCCGTAGTTTCTGCTGATCAGAGGCTGAATCCCCTGCGCGATTCCTGTAAAGACAGCGATTACGACCAGAGACAGATTGGCAATGATACTGTATGCTGCAACGCCTACGTTCCCCTCCAGATTCATAAGAATGGAATTCAACACGATCATAACAATTCCGGAGGATACCTCCGTAACCAGAGAAGGAATTCCGCTTGAGAGAATTCCGGCAGCAGGATTTGCCGCCGGCCTGCAGACTATTACATGGAATCCGTTTCTTTTGCGGATCATATGGGGCGAGAGAACCAGAATGCTGATAACCGGAGCCAGACCAGTCGCGAAAACGGCCCCGAAGATTCCCATCCGGCAGGGAAAGATGAATACCCAGTCCAGAACCACATTCGACAGACTCCCGGTGATCATGGCCGCCATGGAACGCTGCGGCGCTCCGTCATTGCGCACAAAGCATAAAAGGACATTGTTCATTAAAAACGCCGGAGCGAACAGAAAAATCACCTTAAGGTAAGTATTAGACATCTCATATACCTGTCCGTCGGCACCGAATAAAGATACGATATGCCCGGAAAAGAAAATGCCGGTCAGGACGAAGAAGACGGCAAAGGCAGCGGCAAGGTAAAGAGCATGCGTAAAGACGCGGTTCGCGGCGTCATGCTTATTCTGGCTTTTCAGAATCGAATACTTGGTGCCGCCTCCCATCCCGATCATCAATCCGCTTCCATGGATAAAGCTGTAAATGGGGATTGCCAGATTCAGCGCAGTCAGACCGTCTGCGCCAAGTCCCTTCGAAATAAAAAAGGTATCGGCCAGAATATAGCAGGACAGGCCGATCATTCCGAGTACGTTCAGGGAAGCATATCTGGCGAAATCCCGGAAACAATTCGATTTTGTCATAAGAACCTCCTGTGTGATAAAAGCGGGGAATCCATTCCTCCTCAACTTGCCGAAAAAAAGCGTTAACCTCGTATCTCCAACGGCCTAACGATACGAGATTAACGCTTTCACTTACCCGGCGGCAAGAAAAACCGATTCACTGCGGGATATCATAGCACAGCCCTTCCGCTTTGTCAAGGCATAGTCAGATTCGTGTCAGTCCCTGCAGAGTGCGGATGGAGGTGTCTTCCGTAAGGTATAGAAGAATTCCGCGCTCCGCGCAGTATTCTTCCATGGGGGACAGGAAGAACCTGCTGCTGCGCATAATCTGACCGCCGAAGCACAGAACCTCCGGCCGGAAGGCGTTCAGGAACGGAGCAAGCGCATCCCGGATTCGTTCGCCGAAGATCCGAAAGCACAGCAGCGCCTCCCTGCTGCCGCCCGCCGCTTCCTGCGCGAGCATTCTGCCGTCGAGCGCCGTACCGGTCAGCTCTTTTGAAAGCTTCATAAGACCGCGGCGGGACAGGTAATCGTCGATACAGCCGTCAAGAAAAGGAGCATCGTACAGATATCCGCTGTCCGGAACTCCATAAGTTCCGCGCGGCGCAGGAACTCCGTAAGTTCCAAAGGTACTCCCGCAGCCGGTGCCGATACAGATAAACAGGGAACGCCCGGCATTCCTTCCCGGTCCGAAGCCCATTTCTCCCAGAGCAAAAGCTGCGGCGTCATTGGCAAAGCGGATACTCTCTGCGGGAAGCTTAAGTCGTTCGGACAGATTCCTTTTTAAGTTGACGCCGTACAAGGCGTCATATTTATCCAGTCCCTGCAGCAGACAGATGCCCTGCTCATAATCAAACGGCCCGGGAAATGCCAGACGGACGCCGGCCGGCGCGCTGACGCTGCCGCGAATCTCATTGATAATTCCGCAAAAATGTTCCATCAGACAGTCAGCCGCTCCCTTTGCCCTTGCGGGAAAGTGACGCACAGACGCAAGCAGTACGCCGTATTCATTGACCGGAGCGGCTTTGATCTCCGTTCCGCCCACATCCAGACATAAATAGACAGATTCCATTTTTCCTCCTTTCAGTGCCGGACTTCAATATGAAAGCTGCTTCGGCTGGCAGGATAATAGCTCTCGCTGTATTCGATAATCTGACCGTTTTCTGTATAACCCAGAGAGGTAATGAAGACGGCCGGTTCAAGGGAATTCATGCCAAGACCGGCTGCCGCTTCCGCGGGCGGCATCACAACCTCGAGTCTGCGCGACGCGTGACAGACCGAGAGCTTCCGGCTGTCCAGCGCTTCATAGAAGGAAGCGTCGGTAAAATCAATGCTGCTCATATCCGGAAACAGCCGGCAGGGAACATAGACCGTGGTATAGACTACCGGCGCGTTATTATTGACATTCTCAAGATGCCGGATCCGGGTCAGTCGGGTGATTAGTTCACCGGCCTTAAGATGAAGCTGCTGTGCGACGCGGGGGTCGGGGCGTTCTGCCTGATTGCAGATAATCTTTGTCCGTACAATACAGTGCTTCTTTCTGCTCTCTTCCCGGTAGCCGGTAACGAAGCTGGTTGATTCATGAAGCAGCTTGGGTTCCGCAACGAATGTGCCGCTTCCTTTAATCCGGATCAGGCGCCCCTCTCTTGCCAGAGTGTCCAGCGCCTGTCTTACGGTCGGGCGGCTGACATGGAGCATATTCGCCAGTTCATGTTCGGTCGGTATCTGACTGCCCGTCGGATATTCGCCGCTTGCGATCTGTTCCCGGATATGTTCGGCAACCTGTATATAAAGGGCCTGCGTCATGATTCTCCTCCTTTTTCGAGCGTATTTTTTCTTAAGTATAGCATGAGTGCTCTGATATGTAAATACAAAAATTAAAAATATAAAATATGTATTTACATTTTCGCACGCGTTGTGTATCTTATCCTCAAGAATATATTTGATGTTAAGGAGGCAGGAGTATGACTTCAGACTCAGATACCTGTTCATTTCAGCTTTTTCCGGTGATCAGGGCCGCAGAGTGCCGGGATGGCGCGGTTTCCGGCATGGAGAGCATCAGAGATCGGATATCCGGTTTATGCGCGGGAGACGGGAAGCGGATTCTGACGGTGGAATGTTATCCCGGTGTTGATCAGAATGAGATTTTGTCCATGTTCGCTCCGTTAGAGCCGGCAGAGGTGATTCACAGCGACGAACTGGCGCTGCCTGCAAAGGAGATTGACGCCATGATTGAGAGGGATCTGACAAACGATCCGGTATTCGGAATCATGACGACGCGCAGAATGGAGGAATTCTTCCCTGAGGATAAGCTCAAGGAGGCGCGCGGCATAATTCAGAAGGTTCCATCCGGCCTTATTATGGTGTACGGAACCGGAGCGTCTCTTGTATGCAGGGGAGACATTCTGATCTATGCGGATATCACGCGATGGGAGATTCAGCTGCGGTACCGGCGGGGAATGTCAAACTGGCGTACCGCCAGAGAAAAGCTTACGAGGCAGGAGAAATATAAAAGAGGATATTTCGCGGAATGGCGCTGGGCGGACAGGGTGAAGGAGAGGCTGCTGCCCGTACTGGATTATTATCTGGACATGACGACAGAGGGCAGTTATGCCATGGTATCCGGCGGTGATTACAGGAGGGTGCTGAAGCAGGCCGCGTCGCAGCCGTTCCGGATGGTCCCGTATTATGATCCCGGCGTCTGGGGCGGGGAGTGGATGAAGAAGAGCTTCGGACTTCCGGAGAACGGCAGCAACTATGCATGGAGCTTCGACGGCGTTCCGGAGGAGAACAGTCTTTTGTTTGACTTTGGAGGGATTCATCTTCAGACGCCGGCGCAGAATCTGGTCTGGTTCTGTCCAAGGCAGCTGCTGGGCGAGCGGGTTCATGCCCGGTTCGGGAAGGAATTTCCCATCCGGTTTGATATGCTGGATACGATCAACGGACAAAATCTGTCCCTGCAGGTACATCCGCTGACGGAATATATCCAGCAGAATTTTAATATGCATTACACGCAGGATGAGAGCTATTACCTGCTGGATACCCGCGGAGACGACGCCTGCGTCTATCTCGGAATCAGGACGGGAACCGATCCGGACGCCATGATTCGGGATCTGAAGGATGCGCAGGAGAAGGGCGGCAGGTTCCCGGCGGAGAAGTATGTGAACCGGATTCCCGTGAAGAAGCATGATCATGTATTAATTCCGGCGGGGACGGTTCACTGCTCCGGCGCGAATACGATGGTACTGGAAATCAGCGCTACGCCATATATTTTCACCTTCAAGCTGTGGGACTGGGGCAGACTGGATCTGGACGGCAGGCCGAGGCCGATACACATTGAACATGGCGCGGCCAATATTCAATGGGACAGGAATACCGAGTGGGTCAGAGAGAATCTGGTGAATGCCGTTACCATGCTTTATCAGGATGAGAACGGCACGATTGAGCGCACGGGACTCCATGAACGGGAATTCCTGGACACCTGGCGCGTCAGCACGGGGCGGGAAATGACTGTCAGAAGAAACGGCAGCGTACATATGATGAATCTGGTGGAAGGAAACAGGGCGCTGCTTGTGAGCGTCAAAGGAGAGTTCGAGCCGTTCGAGCTCCATTATGCGGAAACCTGTGTGGTTCCCGAAGCGGCAGGCGATTATAAAATCGTATCTCCGGACGGCGGCAATATCCGCGTCATCATTGCCGGTGTTCGGAATTAAAGGAAAAGAGGTGTTAAAACGATGTCACATCATATAAAAACGGTTTATGTCGTACATCATTCTCATACGGATATCGGATATACCGATCTTCAGGAGAGAGTTATTGATACTCAGGCCGATTATATCAGAACCGTGCTTTCCATGATGGAGCAGCCGGACAACGCGGAATTTCGCTGGAACTGCGAGACCTTGTTCTGTGTGGAGGAATTCTTTAAAAGCGCATCCGGGGAAGAGAAGGAGAAGTTCTTTAGACTGGCGGCGGACGGCAGGATCGGACTGTCGGCAAATTATCTGAACGTTACGGATCTGGCTGACTGCACGGTATTCCGGGAGAGGCTGCACCAGTGGCAGCAGCGCTTCGCTTCTTACGGCGCGTCCATACGGACAGCCATGACGGCAGATATCAACGGCATTTCCATGGGATACCGGGACGCGATGCTGGCGGAGGGAGTGGAGTTTTTATTCATGAATATTCACTGCCATCACGGCATGTATCCCCTGTATCAGAACCAGACTGCCTTCTGGTGGGAAAATGCCGCGGGAGAGCGCCTGCTTGTGTGGAACGGGGAGCACTATAATCTGGGAAATGTTCTGGGGATAAAGCCGAACCGCTCCGTGAATTTCATGATGGAAAATCATGCCGCGGGAGAGGCAAAGACAAAGGATTGTGTTGAAGTGCTCCGCGAAAATCTGGATCAGTACCTGAGTCTGTGCGAGGAATATGAGTATCCCTATTCCTTTATCATTACAGCCGTATCCGGAGTCTTCAGCGACAATGCGCCGCCTGAGAGGGAGATTTTAAGTACCATTCAGGAATACAACCGCCGTTACGGTCAGGAAGTCAGGCTTTGCATGGTTTCTCTGCAGGAGCTGTATGCCGCTATCCGGCCCCATCTGCAGGATGCGCCGGTTCTTAAGGGCGATCTGACGGACTGGTGGGCAAACGGGGCAGGAAGCACGCCGTATGCCGTGAAGCATTATCTTGACGCGCGGCGCCGTTACCGGCTGTGCGGGCGGCTGGATCCTGAAATCGCCGGAAAATATCCCGATCTGTATGCTGCCGCGCAGGATAATCTTCTGCTGTACGCGGAGCATACCTGGGGACATTCTTCGACAATTACCAATCCCTATGATACCATGGTGCTGAACCTTGACATCAGGAAGAACAGCTATGCGTCCAAGGCGCATGAGGCTTCCTCGCGCATGCTCAACCGCATTGCGGCAGAAAAGGGAGATATTCTGCGGTATTATAACACAACCGGTAAAATTAAAGCCTGCAGCGTAAGCGGCCGCGAAGGGCTCCGGCCGGTGGAATTCTATATTGAGAGTCCGGTTCTTAACAGAGCGGAGATTCTGGACGCAGCCGGAAACCGCCTGATCTGTCAGGTCTCGCCTCATCCGCGCGGCCGGAAAATCAGCTTCGTTGACACCTTCGCGCCCGGAGAAGAGAAGATTTATACCTACAGAGAGCTGCCGAAGGAGAATCAGGCGCTCAACAGCCGCAAGTGCTATGTAGGAGCGGAGAGGATTCGCGATATTGTCAATGATTATGATCCGGTTACCTATCGTCTGCCGTATGAATATGAGAACCGGTGGTTTCGCCTGACCTACCGTCCCGGAGACGGCATCACGGCCGTGATTGATAAGCGGACCGGGATCAATCTGTCGGGCAGGGAGGAGGCTCCCTTCTTCACGCCGATGTATGAAGTGACTCCGGCAGGCGAAGGAAGCTCACAGGAGCAAAAGAGACGGATTCTTGGAAGAAATATCCGGGGAACGAATGCCGCCGTCCATATCGGAACGCTGCAGGAGGTATCCTGTCTTGAGCAGGGAGATGTATTTACCGAGCTGCGGCTGCGCTACAGTCTGCCGGGAACCGTCCGCGCCGACGTCTTTCTGAAGCTGTATGAGGATATCCCCCGGATTGACTTCAGGCTCCAGTTAGGCAAGACGCTGTCTTCGGATATCGAGAGCATCTTCCTGCCGCTCGGCCTGAATCTGCCGGGAAGCAGCCTGTATATCCGCAAGGGTCAGGAGGCGTTCCGGCCCGGAGTGGATCAGCTTCCCGGAACCTGTATGGAATACTATATGTCGGATGACGGCCTTGCGTATCTTACTGCGGAGGGCAGCGCGCTGATTGCCATGCGCGACACGCCGCTGATCTATATGGGAGAGATGAGACATCATCCTATCCTGTTATGTGACGGGAAGGAAGAGAACAACGCGCGTCCGGTGTATTCCTGGCTTATGAACAATACCTGGGAGACGAACTTCAAGATGGATCTGTCCGGCTTCGGCGAATATTGCTACAGTCTGTGGCTGAGTGACGAAACCGAACCGGAGCAGGCGATGGACGCGCTCCAGGAGTATTGCTTTGATCCTTATGTACTGGTAATCGAATAAAATAAATCATAAAACGACGGAGGAATGCGGCATGGAGAAATATAGAAATTCCGGACTGGATATAGAGGAGCGGATTACCGATCTGCTGGATAGAATGACGGCGGAAGAGATGATTCTGCAGACAGACCAGTATTTCAGCTTCGATTTTACGAAGAGGGACGCCGGCGGCAGAGTTGTGGACGTGGATATGGAGAAGCTGGACGAGATGCTTCACGGAAACAGTGTCGGCAGCATTCAGACGAGAGGGCTTGACGCGGCGCAGCTCAATGAAATCCAGCGCTACGCAGTTGAAAGAACGCGCCTGGGAATTCCGTTTCTGTTCAGCGAGGAGGCGCTTCACGGCCTGTATCACAGGGACGCTACCTGCTTCCCGCAGCAGATCGGCCTTGCCGCGACCTTTCATCCGGAGCTTGGATATCAGATGGGCCACGCGATTGCGAAGGAGACCCGCGCGATGGGAATTCATGAAACATACAGTCCGGTTATGGATCTGATCCGGGATCCGCGCTATGGAAGGGCGGAAGAATCCTATGGAGAGGATACTCATCTGTGCGCCGAATTTGCCAGAGAGGTTGTCCGCGGCATGCAGGGAACGGATCTGAAGGCGCCGGACGCGGTTGCCGCAGAGCCCAAGCACTATGCAGGTTACGGTGCGCCTGTGGCCGGACTGAACTGCGCGCCTGCGGCCATGGGGCGGCATGAGGTGTTCACGGATTGTCTGCCCGTATTCGAAGCGGCCTTCGCGGAGGGAGGAGCCATGAATGCGATGTGCTCCTACAACGCGATTGACGGAATTCCGGTGGCAGCGGATCATGAGCTGCTGACGGAGATTCTCAGAGATCGCTGGAAGATGCGGGGGTTTGTCCGTTCCGATCTGACGGCGGTTGCCCGTCTGTATGACAATCACCATGTTGCGGAAAGCCGTACAGAGGCAATGGCCATGGGGCTTGAAGCTGGTGTGGATCTGCAGCTGTATGATTTTCCTCACGCGGAATGGCAGGAAGGCCTCAGGCAGCTGACAGCCTCCGGACGGCTGTCTATGGATGTGGTCCGGCAGGCATGCCGCCGCGTTCTGCGGGTAAAGTTCATGCTGGGGCTCTTTGAGCAGCCTTATACGGACGAGACCAGGCAGGAAGCCTGCGTTCACTGCAAAGAGCATCTTGCGCTGGCAAGAGAAATTGCAAGGGAGAGTATCACGCTGCTGAAGAACGAGGATGGGCTGCTTCCTCTGAAGAAGCGGACCGGAACGATTGCCGTTCTGGGACCCGGAGCGGGAGAGGCGGCGCTTGGGGATTATACTCCTTACGGCAAGACGGGCGTTTCGATTTTGGAAGGAATTCGGAGTCTGGTGCCGGAAGAGACAAGGATTCTTTATGACAAAGGCTGCACATTCCTCGGAGATACCGCAAAGCCCTTTGAACCCGGCATGCTGACGGACGAGGACGGGAATCCGGGATTGACCGGAAGGTACTATAACGGCAGGACGCCGGCGGGAGAACCGGTTGTCACCCGCAATGATCCCGCAATTCATTTTAACTGGATCTTTGCGAAGCCGCATCCGGATCTTGACGCGAACTGTTACAGCGTGGTATGGACGGGTTATGTTACCATGCCTTCTTCCTTTCAGGGCTGTATCGGGTTCAGTACGCAGGACAGCATGAGACTGTATATAGACGGAGAGCTTGTTCTGGACGGCTGGGGAGAGAGCAGGGATGCCAACCGCATGGTGGACTTCTTCTTTGAGCAGGGACGCGCGTATGCCGTGCGGGTGGAGTTTACCAATGATCAGAGGGGCGCAAGAGTCATATTTGGGTATGAGACACAGAGAGAGGATTTTTCGCGCGCGGTTTGGATGGCAGAGCAGGCGGATGTGGCTGTTGTGTGCGTGGGAGACAATGCAGAGACCTGCGGCGAGAATCTGGACCGCGTCTCGCTTAATCTGCCGGGAAATCAGTTACAGTTCGTGAAAGCGATTCATGCGACGGGGACTCCCGTTGTTCTGGTGGTGCAGAGCGGGCGGCCCGTCACTCTTACCTGGGAACAGGCGAATATCCCGGCAATTCTGGAGGCATGGTTCCCGGGAGAGGAGGGAGGATATGCTGTGGCGGAAACACTTTTCGGAGAGAATAATCCGTCCGGCCGTCTGCCCATGACCTTCCCGCGGCATGTGGGGCAGGTGCCCTGCCATTATAGCCGCAGACCCGGAGGCGGCCGCCGTTATGTCGAGATGACATGGCTGCCGCTGTATCCGTTCGGCTACGGACTAAGCTATACGAGCTTCGAATACCGCGATCTGAAGCTTTCCTCCGATACGATCCGCGCGGGAGAGCCGATCCGGGCTTCCCTTACGGTTACGAATACGGGACCGGTGTCCGGAACGGCCGTTGTGCAGCTGTATCTGCGGGATGTGGTCAGCTCTGTCGTAAAGCCTGTGATTTCTCTTGCCGCGTTTGCGCGCGTTCCGTTAGAAGCCGGGGAATCAAGAACCGTATCCCTGCAGATCGGCCCGAAGGCAATGCGCACCTTAAGCCGCGGCTTTGAATGGACCGTTGAACCCGGGGAATTCCAGGTTCTGTTTGGCGAAAACGCGGAGAATTTGAGTATGCGGCAAAGCTTCCGGGTCGTGTAGGAAGCTTGCCGGCAAGGAAAGAATTGTATTAAGCGGTTTTCTGATAGATTACCAGGACGCCCGGCAGTTCGGCGTATTGCTCATAGCCGTTTGCTTCCAGCAGGCTGATGAAATTGTCAAGGCCGTCTTCCGGGCCTTCGTCCGCGTATTTCTTAAAATCCTGCTCCGATGTAATGCTGAATGCGATATACTCAGTTTCGAGAATATGATCGGGCGAAGAGTGACGGATATCGTACAGGATACTTCGCTGTGACAGGAACGTCGTATAGAAGGTGGAGGCGGACACGGAGGCGCCGTCCGGAATCAGGGAGAGCGTATCCCGGATGTCCTGATAATATCCGGCATTCCGGACGCACTGTACCGGATACCGCACGGCCTTCGGTACAATCACGGTTCCAAAGCAGACGGCGGCGGCGAGCGCGGCCGCGGCAGAGGTAAGAATACGTCTCAGTCCGGATTTCAGATCTGCCAGATTCACGGCGGTCAGATAGATCAGACATGCGCCGGATCCGAAGGTGTACTGGAAGAACAGATTGTGCTGATAGGGATAGTCCGACATCAGATTCACCAGCAGATACGGGATCAGCAGGATGTAGCGTTCATACTGCCGTGTCAGAAAAGGCAGCCCGAGCAGAGGCAGCAGCGTCAGGGCTATGAAAGAAAGCTTCTCCGGTTCCGCGCACTCATAGAGCGCTTTCATGGGATTAAGAATAACTGCTTTGATCACGGTAAACAGGGAGGAGGAGCCGTCATACATAAAGTTACTGTACCGGTAGGTCATCACGCCGTCTCCGATCTTTGAGAGATAGCCGGTAACATAGAGAAACCAGGCTACGGATATGGCAAATATCACAATTCCGGCAATCAGATCCTTTCGGTTCTCCTTCCGGTAGCGCAGAAGGGTCCGTATGATCAGCCACAGAGCAATGACCGCGGTGTAGACGGCGGCATCCTCTTTCACCATCAGCGTTAACAGTACGGACGCCGCGGTGACGGCGGCGCTGCGCTTCTCAATGCCGTAGAACAGCCACAGGATCAGCGGAGTCAGGAAGCAGTTCTCATGGAGATCGTAGCCGGTGCCGCCTGAGAACGCCGGATACAGCAGCAGGATCGCGCACAAAAACATCCGGGAAGAAGCAGATAAGCCGTGATGCTTCGCGATCTTCCAGAGAGGAATGACGGAGGATGCGAGCACAGCGGTCTGAAGCACCTGTAATGTGGCGGGCTTTGGAACCAGGCAGTAAAAGGGCAGCAGGAGGTAGTAGATAGGAGACATATGAACACGAAAATGGGACAGTGCTCCGTCACGCTCCAGCGTTGTAACCGGAAGTCCGGTCTCTTTCATGTTATGGAACATCTGAGAGAAAATGCCGAAGTCAAAGCTCGGGGTGCTGAAGCTGTATACTCTTCCGACCGTCCATGCGCTGACAAACAGGAAGAAGGCGGCGCAAAGTCCGACGGTAATCCATAACCAGGCTTTGTAAGACTTCCCCGGATCCGGCGCAGACGATACCGGCTGCTTCCATCCGCGGACAGCATAATACAGAAATCCTGCCGCGGAAAGGATGCAGGCCGCCAGGAAGGTCCATGAGAAGGACGCATGCAGCATAACGGCGGAGAGCGCGGCAAATACTGCGGCAAGACCGATGCGTTCGGCGGCTGCTGAGTTGAGGAAGCGCGACAATACAACAAGGAGAAGGAACCCTACCAACGTAACGGCAAGAACCCTGGCAAGAGACATACGGGCCAGGCCGTCTAACTGCGCCAGGCTGCGCAGCTCGCCCGGCAGAAGCAGAGATTCTGCCGTGACGGCGGTAAGCCATGACAGAATGAGCTGGCGGATCCGATCCGGTATCCGGATCCGGCGGATAGAATTTGAAGCAGGCATCTTAGTGTCCCCTTTCGTCAATTTAAGTAAAACATCTGTCAGCATGCGGAACAGGGATTATAACAGATGCAATGATCAAAGTATTCCCGGTTTCTGTCCGGATAACAAGAGATCCCCTGTATTGGAATATCATACAGGGGATGTCTTTCAAAAGATCTGATATAAATCTTACAAGTTTCTTTCAGTTTTCGGAAGAAATACGAAAGCGCCAAACTGATCTCCGTCTATGGCGACATGAAACCGTCCGCCGACGGATTCCGTATAGGTCCGGGCGATTGCCAGGCCTAAGCCGCTTCCCTTCGTGGAGCGCGCTTTGTCGCCGCGGGCGAAGCGCTGCAGAATCTCTTCCGGCTTAAAATCCATCTCGTAGGAGGAGGTATTGACAAGCCGGATCTGAAAACCGTCTTCCTTTTCCCTTACCTCAAGATAGATTCGGGTTCCGGACAGGGCATATTTGATTGCGTTCTCCAGAAGATTCGCGAATACCTGATGCATCCGGGAACCGTCCGTAACAATCATAACAGAGTCCGATTCATACTGCCGCCGTACCGAAAGTCCGGCGTTCGTGAGCTGATCATCGAACAGCCCGATGGTCTGCTCCAACAGACGGATCAAATCGATGGATTCTTTTTTACATTCCATGACTCCGCTGGATACTTTGGTCAGTTCAAAGAGGGCCTCTACCAGATCGCGCATATAGCCGGCTTTCTGATTCAGGGCGCGCAGCTGTTCTTTCCCGGCGGGGGACAACTCTTCCTTCCTGAGCAGTTCGCCGTATCCGAGAATCGAGGTCAGCGGAGTGCGCAAATCGTGGGAGACATTGGAGATTAGCTCTACCTTAAAGCGCTCGCTGGTCACGGCAGTACGCACGGCTTCCTCATGCCGGGCCTGCAGATTAAGAAGCTGCGTCTCCGCCTCTCCAAATGTTCCCTCCTTCGCGGCAATGGGCAGTCCGTTCTGGAAATTATCAAGCTGCAGCATAAAATGCCCGAGTTCCGCGCCGTATTTCCGGAGACAAAGGATACCGAGACCTCCGGCAAGAGCGGTGAACAGGAGCGCGGGCGCATCAAACGGGAAAGCGTCCCGGATCATCAGAAGAAACAGGAGAATCAGGGCCGCGATAATCCAGCCGGTATAGATAAGAAGTGACCATTGCGGCGCGCGGCAGGGCAGGGCAGCCCTACAGCGCAGCGCAGCCCTGCGTACCAGGCAGCAGGACAGAGAAAGACGCATCCTGATCCATCCCCATAATTCCCGGACACACAGCAATACGGTGAATGTGAGGAGAAAGGAGAGGTAGGCAGGGCCGTCTATATCAGGCAAAGTCAGACCGATCATCCGTGCGGCGGCTAAAAGAAAAGCGGCGCCGTCCGGGCCGAAGAACGGCGATTCCTGCCAGAGAAAGAATATGGCCGCCGCCGCTGCAGCCGCGCCGGCAAGACAAAGAAGCCTTCCGATGATTTGCTGCCGGGATCTGTCAGGAATCCGGTTCCCGGGGACGGAATCCGTACCCTGCGCGGATGTGGCAGTTTCCGCAGGCGCTTCCGGCTCCTCCTCTTCGGTATCGTTCTGAGACAGGGAAGAGCCTTCCGATGCTTCCGTCATTTCAACAACGGCGGTTGAGGTTTCTGTGACGGAAGTATCGGGAGAGACAGAAAAGCGGGATCGTCCGTATGTCCAGCTTAGGGCTCCGAGGATAAGCAGCATTCCGGCGATAAGGTTACGGCGTTTCGAAAACATATCCAATCCCCCAGACTACCTTCAGATATTCCGGCTTCTTCGGGTTATGCTCAAGCTTCTCCCGAATCCGGCTGATATGAACCATAACGGTATTTTCCACTGCATACGCGTCCTTCTCCCAGACCCGCTCATAAAGCTCTTCCGCGGAATAGACCCGCCCCGGATTGGACATAAGCACTTTAAGAATCCGGAATTCCGTAGCGGTCAGGCGCACGGGGCAGCCACGGACCAGGAGCTGCTTC